>JAGVYZ010000027.1 GCA_018303025.1 Candidatus Woesearchaeota archaeon | reverse complement strand
TGTAAATAATTTAACATTTTTATCTTTATGAATAATAACCCTGAAGCCATCTAATTTTTCCTCTACCTGTACTTTTTCTCCCAAAGCCTCAAAACTTTCTTCTACACTTGTAAATATAACAGCCAGCATTACTTTTACTGGTTTTCCAATTTTCAAATCAATATTTTCTAAATCATTGTTTTTTGCTTTTATAGCAACTTCACCATAATCATTTAACAAATCATTTGCTTTTTGTATATCCTCAACTTTTTTGTCAAAAGCTTGTGCAATAGAATCTCTTATTACCCCATCCTGTATTCCTATTCTCATATTCTCAAGCAATGTTCTTGTAATATACTTTGCCTCTTCTCCATTGCAATTGCTTAACAATTCATTAATTAATTGTAATTTTCTGTTAACAGCCCCATCTCCTATGCTTTCACTTAATTTTTTAATATTATTAACAACTTTTTCAACATCTAATTTTTTTTCAAATAAAGCAGATTGTTTTTTCTTATTAATCAGCTCCTCGCTTATTTCCCCCAAATCACCTTTCTTGCTCCAAATATTCTCAATCTCTTTTTCATTTTCTCCAGAAATTATACTTAATGCCTTTATGACAATTTTTTCATTTACACCTGTTTTCCTGCTATCATTGTCAGCAAATACTTTTCCCTGCAATAAATAAATAATCTCTTTTAATTCATCATCTTTCAAATTTTTAATAAACTTAGATATAATCTCAACCTTATCCAATCTACCAGATTTAGACCTGATTTCATTATATACTCTTATTAACTCATAGTATCTCATAGAAATCTTAATAAATTTAGAAATTTAAAGGTTTTCTATGGATTTAACAAAAGCAATAGAATCAAGATTTTCAAGCAGGAGCTATTCTTCTAAGAGTTTTCCAGTTTCAGTAATAAGCCAGATTTTGGAATTAGCAATAAAATGTCCTAATGCAGGCAACCTTCATTCATACAGATTTGTTGTTATAGATGAAGAAGACTTAAAAATAAAAGTAGCAAAAGCTTCAATGAACCAGCTTTGGATGGCAGAAGCACCTTATTTGATAGTAGTTTGCTATGATGATACTTCATTAAAAAGATATTATGAAGACCAAGGCCATCACTATGGTGAGCAGGATGCAGTTGTAGTTTCTTCTTACATTACTTTAGTAGCAAAAGAATTTGACTTAGATACCTGTTTTGTTTCTGCATTTGAACCAGAAGAAATCTCAAGATTAACAAGGCTTCCTGGAAATGTTCATCCAGAAGTTATTATTCCCATAGGATATACAAGAGAAAAAAAGAAATTCCAGTATAGACCATCAATTGACTTGTTAGGTTTCTATAATGAATATGGAAATAAATCATTTAGGAAAACATTAGAAGAAAAAGCCAAAGAGCTTCCTAAATCAGCAAAATCAGACTTAAAATCAAAAGTACAAAAAATAAACCTGGATAAAGTAAAAGGATTTTTCAAAAAGAAAAAACCATGAAACTAAAAAAAGATAAATATTCAGCTGCCAGAGATGGCAATTCTCATTTTTTAGAATTATTTTGTTTTAAGTGCAATAACTCTCTTTTAACTTATCAAAAAGATGGCAAAGGTTCTTTGTTAAGATTATATCTTGATAGAATAATAGAACCAGAAGAATTAACAGGATTACAACTTAAGTTTAATAAAAAAGACCTGCCAGAACTAAGATGCAGCAATTGCAAAAATCTTATAGGCATTCCAATGATTTACAAGAATGAAAACAGAATAGCTTTTCGTTTAATTCCTTGTTCTTTTTCAAAGAAAAATAAATAATTTTTAAAAATTTAAGATACTTTTTTAATATTTTCTATTCTATTGTTAAAATGGTTGATTACAAAGATGCAGGTGTAAATATTGAATTAGGTGATGATGTTTCTAAAATATTATACAATGCAGCAAGATTAACTTGGAAAAATAGGCAAGGAAGATTGGGTGAAGTAGTAGAATTGTTTCCTGATTTTTCAGGTTTAAGAGCAATTCATGTTGGTAATCTGCCTTTTGATTCTTATATGAACTTAGGTTTTGATGGTATTGGAACAAAAGTTGAATTAGCAGAAAGAACTTCTCATCATAATACAGTTGCCTTTGATTTATTTGCAATGGTTTGTGATGATGCAGTTGTTAGAGGTGCAGAACCAGTTATAGTAGGCTCTATTTTAGATGTCAGAAGTTTAGAAGGAAATATTGAACCAGTAAGGCAATTAGCAATAGGTTATATTGATGCAGCTAGAGCAGCAAATGTTGCAATTGTTAATGGTGAAGTAGCTGAATTAGGTGCAAGGGTTCAAGGTTATGGTTCTTTTAATTATAACTGGGGAGCCGGAGTTGTTTGGTTTGCAAGAAAATCAAGATTATTTACTGGTTTTGAAATAAAAGAGCATGATAAAATAATTGCATTAAGAGAAAATGGATTTAGATCAAATGGAATTTCTTTAGTAAGAAAAATATTAACTTTAACTTATGGTGATGAATGGCATTTAGAACATTTTCAAGGTAAATCTTTAGGAGATCAAGTTCTTCATCCTTCAACAATTTATACAAAAGCAGCAGTTGAAATGTTTGGCGGTTTTGAAAATGAACCAAGAGCAGAAGTTCATGGAATTGCTCATATTACAGGAGGAGGAATTCCAGGAAAACTAGGTAGAGTATTGAAACCATCTAATTTAGGTGCTTATTTAGAACCATTTGAACCATCTGATTTAATGTTGCATTGCCAGGAAAAAGGAGAAGTTTCGGATAAAAAAGCATATGAAACTTGGAATATGAGGCATGGGATGTTAATTATTTCTCCTCAACCAGATGCAGTAATGCATGTTGCTCAAGAACATGGAATTGAAAGTGCAGTTGTTGGAGAAATTACCTCAAAACCAGGCATCAGAATTAAAAGTCAAGGACTTTATGATAAAAATAAAGAATTAGTTTTCTAAATTTTTAAAAAATAAAAAACAAACATTTAAACACTTCATCTTACTCATCTTACTTATGAGAAAAATGAAAAACGAACTAAAAGAAATAAGCAAAAAATTATTCACCCCAATTGCTTCTGAAAAAGTTTTAGTTAAAGACTGGAATTCCAAAGAGGATGATAAAGCTTGGAAAGATTTGTAATCAATAGTGTGCATTAGTAATGAAAGATATTGTGCATTAGTAATGAAAAGATTTAATTTATTATTATGAAGTAATAAATAACAAAAAGTTTATAAATGAGTTTGGTCTGGTAAATTTATGAGACCCAACATAAGCAATCAAAGAACTACTGAATCTAATTTGTTAAGTAATCTTAATCTTAAGGGATTAACTTTAACAGACTGGTTAAAAACAGCAGCTATCCCAGTAGGATTTGCAGCTCTTCTGTTCTTTAGTAACTCTGTTTCATCAACTTATGGTACAAAAATATTAGAAAAAACTGAAAAAGATTATGGAGTCCATAGTGCTTTATCCCAAGCAGAAAGTTTTGCAAATACATCTTATCTTGATTTCTTTGTTGGTTTTGGTCTTAGAAAATCTGGAAATGATTATCTAGACTCTAATAACTAGGTTCTAAAATTTTTAAAAAATAAGAAAAGAAAGACCGTTTCCAGTCTTCCTCAAACAACAGGGCATATTTTTTACTTAAGGGGGTAAAAAATGAGATTATGCCCTCACTACTTCTATTCCGAGCATTCCGCTCATCCTATTTTTAACTTCTTGGCCTCTTTTTTGATAGTCTACGCTACCAAGAACATAAGGTGATTTTACTCCAGTTATGATGGTCATTACTCTTAATTTACCATTCATATCCTCGCTAATTCTAGCACCCCAGATAACCTGTGCATCTGGATCTAATGAACTGCTTACTAAATCACCAACTCTGCTTACTTCATCCAATGTTAAGTCATCTCCACCAGTTACATGGATTAATGCTCCAGTAGCACCAGTATAGTTGACATCTAATAATGGATTACTCAAGGCTCTTTTAACAGCTTCTTCTACTCTCTTGGAAGTATCACTTTCACCAATACCAATTACAGATACACCTGAATCTTTCATAATTGCTCTTACATCAGCATAATCTAAGTTTACTAATGAAGGTACAGCAATTATTTCTACAATTCCTTTAATCATTGTAGCAACTAACTCATTAGCTACTGCAAATGCTTCTTTTAATGGTAAGTTTCCTGCAATCTGTACTAATCTGTTGTTATCAATAACAATTACAGTATCACAAGTCTGTCTTAATTGTTGTAAACCATATTCAGCTTTGTCTATTCTTGCTTTTTCAATATCTAATGGCATTGTTACACATCCAATAACAATAGCACCAGTTTCTTTAGAAATCTGAGCAACTACAGGTGCAGCACCAGTACCAGTACCTCCACCCATACCACCACAGACAAATACCATATCCGCTCCCTTTATTATTTCTCTAACTTCATGAACGCTTTCTTTAGCTGCCTCAGCACCTTTTTGTGGGAATCCTCCACAGCCTAAACCTCTTGTTATTTCTTTTCCAAGTAATATCTTGTAATCAGCCTCACTTATATCTAAGTGTTGCTTATCAGTATTAAGAGCATAAATTTCAGCACCTTGTATTCCTTTTCTGAATAACCAGGATGTCATATTGCTTCCTCCACCACCAACACCAAATACCTTTATGTTTGCACTACCTATTCTCATGTCTTGTTCACTGCTACTAGCAGCAGTCTTCAAGGCGTCTCGTATTAAAAAATCCATTTTTTGTTCCCCCTTTGTTTTTATTTATATTTTTTATTATATATATTACGATGCATATTTTCAAGTTAAACAATATTTATATCTAACTCTATATACACCTATTTAGAACAAAAGAGTTGTTATCGCCAAATAAAAGCTCTTAATTTATAGCCAAACGGAAGCCAAATCGTATTCGATTTTAATTCGCCAAAATTAAAATCAAAATTTTTTTATTCTATTTATGGTATTTTATATATAAACCTTTTGAAAATAAGATATATATATTTCAGCAGTATATAAATCATTAATTAAACAAAACAAAAAATTAAGATTATGAAGCTTTCAACAGGAGATTTAATAGAATTTTTATATAACAATTCAGAAATTAGAGGAATTTTAATAGAAGAAAAAGAAGAAATTCTCGTCGTGAAATTAGATTCTGGTTATAATATTGGAGTAAATAAAAAAAATATTTCAAAAATTAAAATTTTAAAATCAAAAGAAATAAAAAAAGAAAATAAAAAAGAAATTTCATTGAATAAAGACTTGCCATTAATCTCAATCTTGCACACCGGTGGAACAATTAGTTCAAAAGTGGATTATGAAACAGGTGGAGTATCGTCTTCATTCAAAATAGAAGATTTAATCTCTCTTTTTCCAGAATTAAAAGACATAGCTAACCTAAAAACAAGGGAAGTTTTTAACATCTCTTCAGAAGACATAAGGTTCTTTCATTATAAACTATTAGCAGAAGCAATTAATGAAGAGATTAAAGCAGGAGTAAAAGGAATTATCATTGGGCATGGAACAGATACATTAGCATTAACAGCTTCTGCATTATCTTTTGTATTTGAAAATCTTCCAATTCCAGTTTTATTAGTCGGTTCTCAGAGAAGTTCAGATAGGGGTTCTTCTGATGCTTCTATGAATTTAATCTGCGCAGCTGAATTTATCTCAAAAACAGATTTTGCAGGAGTAGCTATCTGCATGCATGAATCAACTTCAGACGACAATTGCATTATCCTGTCTTCTTGTAAAACAAAAAAACTTCATACAAGCAAAAGAGATGCATTTAAGCCAGTAAATGATTCATTAATCGCAAGAATTAATTATAAAACAAAAGATATTCAATATTTAAAAGAATATAAAAAATCTAATCAAAAATTAATAATTAAAGACAAATTTGAAGAAAAAGTAGCTATCTTAAAAGTTTACCCAAACATGTTTCCAGATGTAATTGAAAATTTTACAAAAAATAATTATAAAGGATTAGTAATAGAAGGTTCTGGTTTAGGACATATGCCTATTACTATTAAAGAAAATCTTCCTATCTTTGAATCATTAAAAAATTTAATTAAATCAGGTTGTTTAGTTATTATGACCTCCAACTGCATTAATGGAAGAGTAAATGGAGATGTTTATTCTGTCGGAAGAAAATTAAAGGAAATTGGTGTTATTTTCGGTGAAGATATGCTTCCAGAAACAGCTTTTATCAAACTAGCATGGCTTTTAGGCAATTACAAAAAAGACGAAGTAAAATCTTTAATTATAAAAAATCTTCGTGGCGAAATTTCAGAAAGAACATTAGCGTATTAAACTTTATTTTAACTTAAACTTAACAAATAAAAAGTATTAAAAATTATAAAAATATTGTAAAATAGGGATTAAAATGAATAGAACAAAAATATTAAAGAATATTGTAATAAGATTAAGAAAAAAAGGTGCAGTACAAATAGCTTTATTTGGTTCTTATGCACGTGGCGAGGAGAGAAAAAATAGTGACATAGATATCCTTGTTAAATTTAATAAACAAAAATCTCTCATGGAATTTGTTAAAATAGAGCAGGATTTGTCGGAAGTAGTAGGAAAAAAAATAGATTTATTGACTGAAAAATCTATAAGTCCTCATCTTATAGGAAAAATAAAAAAAGAAATGGTGAAATTATATTAAATGAAAGAAGATTCTGTTTATTTAAAGCATATTCTGGAAGCAATTAGTAGAATTGAAGAATATACTAAAGGAATTTCAAAAGAAGAATTTTTATCAAAAAATATTATTCAGTCAGCAGTAACCAGAGAAATAGAAATTATTGGTGAAGCATCTAAAATGTTAAGCATCTCTTTTAAGGAAACCAATAATGAAATTCCTTGGAAAAATATTATTGGCATGCGAGATAAACTAATTCATGCTTATTTCGGTGTTGATTTGGATGCAGTTTGGAAAACAGTTAAAGAAGATCTTCCATTATTAAAGAAAAATATAGGGAGAATCAAAGAATAATAATTTTTATATTCATTAAAAAACCTTATAAGTTTCTTTTAATTAAACATAATAATGTTTACAGGTCTAACTTCAGGAGAAGCTAAAGAAAAACTTCTCAAATATGGTCTTAATGAAATAAAAGAGGTCCATACAGTAAGTAAAAAAGAAATTCTATTAAGGCAGGTTAAAGGCAATTATCTGATTTTATTATTATTTCTAGCTTCAGTAGTTTCCTTTCTAGTTTCAGAAATAATAACGAGCATAGTAATTATAATAAATATTATTTTCATGATTTTATTTGGTTTTTTCCAGGAGTATAAAGCAGAAAAAGCAATAGCAGCATTAAAAAATCTATTAACACCAACAGTCCTGGCTTTAAGAAATAATAAAGAAACAACAGTTGATGTTAAAGAATTAGTACCTGATGATATTATTTTCTTAAGAGATGGTTCAGTAATTCCAGCAGACTGCATTATTTTAGTTCAAAAAGAATTAGAAGTGAACGAAGCAGTTTTAACAGGAGAATCTTTGCCTGTCCAAAAAACAGCTTTGCAAAAAGAAATTACAAATAAAAATTTAATTTATATGGGTACCCATGTTGTAAATGGAAAATGCACAGCAAAAGTCCTGCATACAGGAATGAATACAAAATATGGAAAAATAGCATATGAAATTTCCACAATAGAAAAAGATATTCCATTAAAGCATAAAGTAAACAAACTAGCCACAATAATGGCAGTAATAGCAGTTTCTTTATCAATAGTTACAGGTTTATTGTTATTAATTCAAGCTACAGTAATAACAAAAGAAATTTTAGTTGGCATCTTATTAGTTGTTATTTCTTTAACAGTTTCATGTTTTCCAGAAGGTTTTCCAATTGTTTTAACAATTGCACTAGCAGCAGGAACAAATGCAATGGCAAAAAAGAATGCAATTGTAAACAGAATGTCTTCAGTTGAAGCAATGGGTTCAGTTACTGTAATAGCGACAGATAAAACAGGAACAATAACAAAAGGAGAAATGACAGCAACAAAAATATTTGTTAATGACCAATTAATTGATGTTTCTGGTTCAGGTTATTCAAAAGATGGAAAATTTTTCATAGATAAAAAAGAAATAAGTCCTCATTCTAACTATGATTTAAACAGATTATTGAAAGCAGTAACATTATGCAATGATGCATCTATTGCATTAAATTCTAATAACAGCTTTGAAATTCATGGCTCACCAACAGAAGCTTCTTTACTAGTCTTATCTTCTAAAGCAAATTTTTCAAAGGATTTTTTATATCATCATTCTCCAAAAATAGATGAAATTTTATTTACCTCAGAGAAAAAATTCATGTCTACTCTCCATAAGACAAAAACAGGAACAGTCCAGTTTTACAAAGGTGCATTTGAAAAAGTAATTGAAAAATGCAGTTTTTATGCAAAAGACAAAAGAAAGATTAGTTTAACACCTGAATTAAAAAAGAGTTTGCATAAGCAAAATGAAGCATTAGGCAAACAAGGTTTAAGGGTTTTAGCAATTGCATATAAAGAAAATGTAAACAATATAGAAGATTCAAATTTTATATTCTTAGGATTAGTAGCATTATCAGACCCTCCAAGAGAAGAAGTTAAAGATTCTTTATTAATATGCCAAAAAGCAGGAATTAGGGTTATTATGTTAACAGGAGACAATGAACATACAGCAGCAGCAATAGCTTCCCAGATTGGTTTAACTGGAAAAACAATAAATGGTGATGAATTAACAACTTTAAATGATGAAGAATTAGCAATAAAACTAAAAGATACTTGTGTTTTTGCAAGAATAAATCCAGAGCATAAATTAAGAATAGTTAGGTTATTAAAAAATCAAGGTGAAACAGTGGCAATGACAGGTGATGGCATTAATGATGCACCTGCCTTAAAAGAAGCAGACGTAGGAATAGCAATGGGCATTAAGGGTACAGATGTTTCAAGAGAAGTCTCAGATATTGTCTTAAAAGATGATAATTTTTCTTCTATAGTTTCAGCAATAGAGGGCGGAAGAACAATTTTTAGCAATATAAGAAAGTTCACAACATATTATTTTTCCTGTAATTATGCTGAACTATTCATAATAGTAATAGCTTTAATTCTAGGTTTCCCATTGCCATTACTAGCATTGCAAATTTTATTCATGAATATGGTTACAGATGATTTACCAGCCTTAACATTAGCATTTAATCCAAAATCAAGTGATGTAATGGAAATAAAGCCCAGGCCAGCAAGGTCCAATATTTTAAACAAGCATTTATTATTTTTAATAATAATTTTAGGTACAGTAATGGGAATAGGTTCATTAATAGCATTTAATCATGGTTTAAGTTATGGTTTGGATTATGCAAGAACAATGGCATTTTTCACATTGATTTTCTTCCAGGTATTTAATGCATTTAGTTTCAGGTCTTTTAGAAAAACAATTTTTCATATAGATATCTTCAAGAACAAATGGTTATTAGGAGCATCTTTAATTTCAATTTCCTCTTTATTCATAATAAGCTATACTCCATTAAATAAAATCTTTGGAGTAATACCACTTGCATTTACTCACTGGTTTTATCCTATTTTAATGGCATTATCTATCATAATAATAGCAGACATCATAAAGTTAATATATGGAAAGAAATCCTATTTGTTTTATAACTAGAAGCTTTTTCTTTGCAAAGAAAAATCTTCAATATCAAGAAAGCAGAACCAAAAAATGGACTACAAAGAAATTAAATTCAAGGCAGGAATAGAAGTTCATAGGCAGTTAGATACTAAAAAATTATTCTGCAACTGCCCATCTTTAGTAAATGATACTTCCAAAGCAGATGTTTTGTTTGAAAGAAGATTAAGATTTTCCCAATCTGAATTAGGTAATGTAGATGAAGCAGCATTATTTGAATTTAAAAAAAATAAAAAATTTGTTTATGAAGCATCTTCTTTATCTTCGTGTTTGGTTGAATATGATGAAGAACCTCCTCATAATATTAACCAGGAAGCATTAGAAACAGCTTTGCAAGTTTGTAAAATGTTAAAAGTAGAAATCTTTGATGAACTCCAGGTTATGAGAAAAATAGTAATTGATGGCAGCAATGTTGCAAGTTTTCAAAGAACTATTTTAGTGGGTATAAATGGCAAATTAAATACATCAAAAGGCATAGTCAAAATCCAGTCAATCTGCCTGGAAGAAGAAGCAGCTAAAAAAATTCAGGATGAATTAACATTTACTAAATATAGACTAGATAGATTAGGGGTTCCATTATTGGAAATAACAACAGACCCTTCTTTGCAGGACCCAGAGCATGTAAAAGAAACAGCTTCATTAATTGGAATGATTCTAAAATCAACAGGAAAAGTAAAATCAGGAATAGGAAGCATACGCCAGGATATTAATCTAAGCGTAAATAACAAATCAAGAATAGAAATAAAAGGTTTCCAGGATTTAAGAGTAATGACCAAAGTTATTCAAAATGAAATAAACAGGTTATTAACATTAAAAGAATCAAAGCCAGAAGTAAGGAAAATAAATGATGATTTAACAACTTCTTTTTTACGTCCAATGCCTGGTTCTTCAAGAATGTATCCTGAAACAGATATCAAGCCAATCCAAATAACAAAAGAAGTTTTATCAAAAATAAAGCTTCCGGAATTATTATCAGATAAAATTTCAGATTTAGAAAAATTAGGTCTGGAAAAAAGCATAGCAGAAGAAATAATAAAAGAGGAAATTGATTTTAATAACTACAAAACCAAATACAAAAACATAGAACCAAAGAAATTAGCTGAAATTTTGATAAGTATTCCAAAAGAAATGAATTCAAGGTTTAACTTAAATGTTTCAGCTGAGCATTTAGAAAAATCACTGGAATTATTAAACAATAATCAAATTTCATTCAAGGACATTCCAGATGTTTTAAAAGATTTAAAGAATAAATCATTTAATTTGGAAAAGTACAAGAAATTAGATACAAATAAGTTAAAAGATGAAATTTTAAAAATAAAGAAAGAAAATCCAAATTTATCCAACAATGCATTAATGGGAATAATACTTAAAAAGTACCAGGGTAAAATAAATCCAAAAGAGGTATTTGATATTTTGAACAAATGAAGGGATATGTAAAATTAATCTTAATTTTAATTCTTTTATTAGTTGTAAGTAGAGTTTCAGCTTATCTTGCAACATCCTACCTTGATTCAAATTTGCCAAGAGAAAATGGTTTTATTTTAGGAGCTCAGCCTTATCATATTGAATCAGGAAATAAAGCAGTTTTAGTTATTCATGGTTTCTCAGCCTCTCCCGTATCAATGAAAGAATTAGATTCTATTTTCATTAATAATAATATTACAGTTCATTCTATTCTTCTTCCAGGTCATGGAACTTCTGCATTTGATTTAAATAAAATAAACAGGACAGACTGGATATTAGCTTCAGAATCAGCTTACTTAGATTTAAAGAAAAATTATTCAGAAGTTTATATTCTCGGTTATTCTCTAGGCGGAGATTTAGCATTACAAATATCTTCTAAATATAATGTTTCAAAAGTAATCTTAATCAATGCTCCAATTCAATATAATCTGAATAATTTAGAACTGTTATTTCCTTTAATAAAATTTATAGAAGGTTATCACATTAAAGGCTTCTTTCCTGGTGCAGATAAAGAAAACAAGTATTTTTACAAACAGTATAATCTGTACAGAGCAATTCCAGTAAAAAGCATGCAAGAAGTTGTTTATTTAAGTTATGAAATAAGACCAAATATTGAAAAAATAAATTCACCCATTTTAATATTCCAGGCAGAAAAAGACACATTAATCGACCCTTTCTCTGCATTATACATTTATTCTCATGTTAATTCAAAAGAAAAGAAAATAATAACTTTGAAAGACTCAACCCATGTTAATTTGACAATTTCAGACAGAAAAATAATAACTTCAGAATCTTCTTCTTTTTTAAATAATTAGATCTTGGGCTTAGTAATATTTACATCTTTAATTAAAATTTCCCTGGACATTGTAGGAATATCAGCTTCCCAGGTTTTCATTTGCTTTACTTCTTTTCCTATTCTTTCAATATTATTCAACAAATTAAGCATGTTGTCTGTTATTCTCATATTTTTTACAGCTTTCTCTATTTTTCCTTTTTTAATCAAAAACATTCCATCTCTGGGAATAGTAGAAAAATCACCTGTTCTGTAATTTTGAAACCTGGTATACCAAGAATTAGTTACATATAACCCTTTTTCAATATCTTTAACATTTCCTTCTTCTAATTCACCTTTCTCAAAAACAATATTAGAAGACCTTTGCATTATTAATCCAGCATTTCCTGTATTTATCATATTATTTCTTTTAGCAGAAGAATAATTATGCAAATATGTTTTTAATACACCTTTGTCCAAAATAGTTGTAGTTCCAGAAGGACTACCTTCATCATCAAATTTATAAGAATTAAATCCATTTTCTAATCTAGCATCATCTTTTATTGTTATTTTTCCTATTTTCTTATTTAACTTGTCAGCTAAAAAACTCAATCCAGATTCAACATTAAACATGCAGCTATGCCCTACAACCTCATTCAATAAAATATTAGTAACAGGCATTCCAAAAACAACATCATATTTTCCTTCATCTATTTCAACTGGTTTTTGTGAATCATTAGCTATTTTAGAAGCTTTCAAAGCAGTTTCTTTTACTAATTTTTTATCATAGATTCTAGAACAAAATGTATCATAGCCAGAACCTTCATTTTTTATTGCTTTTATAGTGTAATAATATTTAGTATATTCTTCCTGTCCTTCTACATTATGGGAAGTCAACAAATATGATTTTCCATGATATTTATCGAAAATTCCAGCTGCTTTTTCAGCATATTCCTCACATGCTTTCATTCCTTCAGAAACAGCTTCTTCTTCATCAACATCCTCAATCTTCTTATCAAAACAATTATCAACTTCTTTATACTTAAAAGGTCCTTCACTCAAACCTTTAAATTCTTTATTTTGTTCTGTTTTCTTGACAAAATTAACCAAAGCATTAATAGAATTATCAATGTCTTTTTCACTAAAACTTTTTATTGATGTAACTCCTAATCTTTTTTTATAATTAATGAATATTCCAATATCCTTGCTTAATTCATAGCCATTTTTTACAATCTTGGAATTAGCAAACTTAACCTGGGATGCCTCTTCTTCATTGTAGCTGATTGCATATTCATCTACATTCAATTTTTCTAATTTATTTGCTATCTCTTTTAGAGTCTTCATTTTGTTTTCCCTGAAGGCTTTTTCAAAAAGGCTTCTTTTAGTGTCTTCATTTTGTTTTCCTTTTAGGTTTGTACCAGATTCGTAAAGGTTTGAACCAGGTTCGTGAAGGATGGAATCCTTACTTTATGTGCACATTCCTCAATCTTATCATAGGTCCACCCATTGAAACAGGAATTCCCTGCATTGGTTCTCCTTTTCCACAGCTTCCAGCATGTAATTCAATTTTCTTTCCAATAGCATCAATTGCTTTGTATAAAGCAGGTGTAGTAATTTCTAAAACAGGATTAATAACAGGTTTTACAATCTCACCTTTCTCAATTAAATATGCCTCGCTTCCAACATATTTTTGCTGCCATCTCTTGTCATCAATATTCCACTCCATGAAATTTTTTATGTAAACACCTTTTTTCACATCCTTAATTATCTCTTCATCTTCATGATCACCAGGCAGCATTAAAGTATTGCTCATTCTAACCAAAACTTCTTTATTGTAATCAGAAGCTCTCGCACTTCCATTATTTTTCATTCCCATAGCAACAGCAGTCTCTCTATTATGCAAAAAATCATTTACAACACCATCTTTCATTAGGAACTTTCTTTTTGCTTTAACGCCTTCATCATCATATAAAAAATATCCATAACCACTTTCAATAGTAGGATCATCAACAATAGTCACTTTCTCATTTCCTAATTGTTTCCCTAAATAATCTTTATTCAAGAAAGATTCGCCTGCTTGAGCACTTTCTCTTCCGCATATCCTGTCAGCTTCATAAGGATGTCCGCCTGATTCATGGACAGCTATTCCAACTACTTCAGGACCGCAAACAACATCCATGGCTTCACTTTTTAATTTCACACCTCTATTAAGTGTATTTTTCAAAGCATTAACTTCATTTACTACTCTCTCATTTAATTTAAATGAATTTAATACCTCAAATCCACCAGTCATTCCTAATTCACCCTTTCTATTCAATGATTTACTTCCTTCAACTAAAGTTAACAAGTAAAATACACCTACTCTTGGAATTTCAGCTTTAATTTTGCTTCCATCGCTATTAATAAAATATTTATTAGCAACTTCAGAGCTTAATTGAAAATATCTTCCATCTACGTCTTTTATAGAGTTATCAACTTCATTTAATGTTTTCAAATAATCACTTGCATCTACGCTTTCTAGATTAATATTCTGTTTTACTTTATAATCCTGAATATTAATGTCACTTTCTCCAAAACTAACATTATCACTTTTCTTTTGGCATTTTTTAGTCAATCTTATTGATTTCTCAACCAATTCTTTTATTTTCTCTTTATTAAAATCATTTACAGCTAAGAATCCTAAAGAGCCGTTTATAGTATATCTTGCTCCTATTCCTACATTTACACTAGTTTCCCCTAATTCCAAATTAGAATTTTTTAAGACAAAAGCACTCGACTTTACCTTCTCAGCTCTCACCTCACAGTAGCCTGCTTTGTTTTCTTTTAATAGATTAAGAATATATTCAGCTATCTCTTCCATTAAACTCCAGTACAATAATCCATTTAAATATTTTTGTAATCTTCATTTTATGTATAGAACTGAGATTATAACAAAAACAATTGAATTTATTAAAACAAACCTAAAAGATTCTGAATCAGGTCACGATTGGTGGCATATTCAACGTGTTTACAATAATGCTAAAAACATAGCTAAACATGAAGATGTTGATTTGTTTGTTGTTGAACTTGGTGCTTTACTTCATGATATAGCTGATCCTAAATTCTGCAATGGTGATGAGTCTGTTGGTCCGAAAAAAGCCAAAGAATTTCTAGAAAGCTTGGAAGTTGATAAAATCATTATTGATCATGTCCAAAAAATAATCAAAAATGTTTCTTTTAAAGGAAAAAATAACATTCAGGAATTTAAATCTCCAGAGTTAGATGTTGTCCAGGATGCTGACAGGTTAGATGCTATGGGTGCAATTGGAATTGCCAGATGCTTTAATTATGGCGGTTATATTAATCGTCCAATCTATGATCCAGATGTAAAACCCAATATAAATATGACAAAAGAAGAGTATTATGCTAACAAAAGCACTTCCAATTCTTTAAATCACTTTTATGAAAAATTATTATTATTAAAAGATCTCATGAATACAAAAACAGGTAAAAAACTAGCAGAAAAAAGGCACGAGTTTATGGAAATTTATTTGGAACAATTCTATAATGAATGGGATGGTAAAATCTAGTCAGCAGTAAACAATTTAGAATCATGCACATCAAATATGCCCAACCTTGCTCCTTCATCTAACCATCCATGAGCATAGTTCAATGCAGCAAATGCATTGACATAATCACCTTTATCTTTAAAATAAAAAGCATCTTTCAAATATCTCTCAATCATATCAACAATATCCTCTCTCTCCTTAACAAGCTTGGTTCTATTATCAGACTGCTTGGCAATCTCAAGTGCTTTAGAAGTCACTTTAAAATATTTAGCTAGTTTTTCATCAGTTATTATATTTTTAATCTCAACCATGAAACTATTAAAATAAAATAAGTTAAAAAGTTATCTCCCCAATCGTCTATCTAAAGTTTCTAAAACAGAGTCAGGATCAATTCCCATTTCTCTTGCTTTTTGCATAGAATAACCAGATTTAGCAATTCCATGCCATACTTTAAATCGTCTTTCTTCATCTCCATAATCAGCTACCCTCAATATTTGTTTTGACCCTCTCCCAATACTATGTCTCCATGATTCTCTATCATTAGTTGCATGAAAAAAAGTAAATCTATATTTTGTTAAACCATAAGTTATTCCTTTAGCTATTTTTCTTTCTTGGTCTGGTTCAGCTCCCCCAGCATGTTCATCTAAAAATACAATATCATCTAAATGAACTTCATCAAGCATTTGTTTTAGTTTCATGCCTCCAGTTACAAAATGTCCAGAATTTGCACTATCTCCTAAATCTAAGCAAGGATATAATCTTCCTGGTAAAGATAATTCGCAAGAATCTGCAAAGCATAAACTACCATTCATAGCTAAATGTATATTTAATGCAGCTGTATTAAGAAAAACTGATTTTCCTTGATTATTAGGTCCATAAACATAAATTTGTCTTCTTTTATTATCCCAATGAATGTCGTTTGGAACATTCAAAGCAATAACAAACGGTTTACCCCGTTGTATTCCAATTCTAAAATGCAGTGGATTATATGCATTAATTATATGACCCTCTCTTCTATCAGACTCAAAATAAACAGGCTTGCACACTGGAATTCTTCTACCATCAATTTCTAATTCAAAGGGAATTGCTAAAAATTCATAATATTTTAATTTTCTTCTAATTTGTCTTAAGTTATCTATTACATCATAAAAATTAACCATTTCTCTATATGTCTCATTTGCCCATTGAATATCATCTGTAGAATTATCTCTAAATTGCGGACATTCCTTAAATGGTTTAACATGTTCCTGAAAAGTTTCTAATTCTTCTCTTGCCTTTCTGCAAAATCTAACAAATAATTTTGCTGCTTCAGATGTCCCAGAATATTCAGCAGCCATTTCAAATGTTTCGGGTAGTCTAAGATATTTTTTCAAACTTCTAATTTCACTTGCAGCCTTTTTATCAATTTTAACACCTTTATCTTCATCATCTTCCTGATCAAGATCATCACCCCATTCACTATCCATATTTCTTTCATAAGCTTCTCGAACAGGATTTAGTCTTAAAGCAGGCAAATTTCTTATAATTCTATTAAGTTCTTTTCTTGTTCCATTATCAACCCATTCAGCAAGAAAATCAGATCTGAATATTGCATCTTTAACATCATAATACCCTAAGAACAATTTTTCACCTAGTGAACCCGGATACTCTCTTCCAAATCTTCCTCTTATTTTAAATTTATTATCATCATCAATGTGAGAAAAAACTCTGCTTAAATTAAAATCTCTATTTACAATTCCTTTTTTTCTTTCGAATCTAGAAAGATCTGGAAGTTCAACCATTGTAAAACTCAATTAAAAAATCTTAAAAACTTGTCTAATTACTTCTGATCTTTATATACTAAAACTTCATCTATTAAAATCTCTAATTTAACACCAGCATCTTTAAACAATTCTTCTGTTTCTTTTCCAGCATGATATCTTTTCTCAGCAACAACTCTTTTTATGCCAGCATTAATAATCATTTTAGCACAAGCACTGCAAGGCGTTATAGAACAATAAAGTGTAGCTTCATTAATTGAAATACCAAGTTTGGCTGCCTGGCAAATCGCATTCTGCTCACCATGTGTTGTTCTGACGCAATGTTTTGTTTGGCTTCCGTCCTCATGAATTGTAGTTTTAATTTGATGCCCTACCTCATCACAATGTTTTAATCCCTTGGGGCTTCCAGCATAACCAGAAACTAATACTTGTTTGTCTCTGGCAATAACACACCCAACTCTCCCTCTGTCGCAAGTTCCTCTCCTTGCAACAGCTTTCATTATTCCAATAAAATATTCATCCCACGTAGGTCTTGGAAATTTTTTATTCAAATCAGCTAAAATTTTATCCAGTTTTTTGTGCAGTTCTTCTAATGTTCCTTCATTTTTTAAAACAATAGAAGCTAATTCCTCGCAATCTTTTACTCTTTGCTTTCCAGCTTCTTTAGAATTTTCTCTTTCTTCAACTTCCTTGAAATATTTTAAATCTTTAATATCTCCTAATCTTCCCCTTACTTTTAATCTCTCAAACCTAACCTCAGTTTTAGCAACAACATCAATTAAGACAAAATCTTTCCTGCTTTCTAAAACATTAACTTCAGCAGGATTCCTTATAGAATCAATAACATAGTTTTTATTCTCCTCTAATTTTCTTAATGTTCTTAATGCTAATATACCAGAACCTAATTTTTCTCTCAATTCATTAGCAATATTCAATAAATTTTCTCTGCTTTCCTGTAATTTTCTTCTAGCTATTTCCTCTCTAATGACATCAGACAAAGAAAAATAAATAAAACCTCTTTCTTTTAAATACTCAGCTACACTCCCTTTCCCAGAAGCATTTTGTCCAGTTAATCCTAAAATCATTATACATTTTTAACAAATCTCTTTTAAAACCATTACTATCAAAGAAGTAATATTTTTCAATATGCAAAAGAGAAAGTTTATAAGAATAAACCTATTATCAAAAATAACTAATATGATACCCTCATTCAATAATAATGTTTCAGAAGCAAGTAAAAGAGTTAAAATCAGTGTTTTTTCTTTTGAAAAATCCAGTTTAACAGAAAAAGAAGTTTCCATTGAGCATTTAAGTTTGTTAAAGCAATCTGCCTGGATTAATGTTTCAAATGCAAATAAAGAAGCAAAAGAAAAAATATGTAAAACATTTAATCTTCATCATTTATTAACAGAAAATATTTTAAATAAATCACAGCATTCAAAATTAGAAGTCTATAATGACTTTTTGTTATTAACCTTGCATGTTCCTTATTTTAATTCAGGTGAAAAAATCCATACAGAAAGATTAGACTTGATTTTAGGAAAAAATATCCTTCTGTCATTTCAGGAAAGAGATATTCTTTTTAATATAAAAAAAGAATTAAACCAAACTTCATTAGATTATATCTTATACTTGATTCTTGATTCATTAAATGACTCTTATTTTGAAACTTTGGAAAAATTTACACTGGAAATTGATAGAATAGAAGAATCATTGTTAAATAATCCAGACCAGTCATTATTGCACAAAGTTCACTATCTGAAAAAGAATCTTTTAATCTTCCATAAATCTGTCTGGCCACTAAGAGAAATAATAAACAGGATATTAAGGAATGAATTAAATATTATAAAAAAGCAGACAGAAATTTATTTAAGAGATACATATAACAATTCAGTCCAGATAATAGAAACATTAGAAACATTTATGGAAATGGTCTCAGATATAGTCGATATTTACTTATCAAGCATGAATAATAGGTTAAATGAAGTCATGAAGGTTTTAACAATAATTTCAACTATTTTTATTCCATTGTCATTTATAGTTGGCATTTATGGCATGAACTTAAAAATGCCAGAATTAGAATGGAAATATAGTTATTTAACAATCTGGATTATAATGATTATAATAGCAATCTCAATGGTTTTCTACTTCAAAAAAAAGAAATGGTTCTAGAAAAATATATAAATAAAGATTCTCTTTTATATTTATGAAAAAATTAATTTCAGTATTATTTGTTCTATTATTATTCTCAACAATAGTCTCCTCTTCCTTAAAAGAAAATATTGAATTAACCTCTTTTTTACTGCAAAAAACAGATATCTATAAAGAATATGTGTCTAAATATTCACAAGCATTGCCAATTTCAGGAAAAATTTATTTAACAGACAAGCAAGAATCAATTTACCTTTATATAAGCAAAGAAGGTTTGATTTCATTTGAAGATAAGAAAAAATATGATATTATAGTTGAAGGAACAGAAGCAGATATTTTAGCATTAGCAAAAATAACAGATTTAAATGAAATTCAGGATAAATCAAAAACATTAACTTTTGGCTCTCAAACCTTCAAAGGAAATGCAGCTTTGATTGCAGCTGAAAAATATTTAAATGTAAAATTAAATAGAGTAGAATCTTTCTCCCAATCTTTCAAAAGGTTTCTAGTTAAACCATTTGTTTCTCTGTTTGTTTAGAAGCATAAATCTTTTAAATTATAATTCTCTACTAATAAAATATGAAAATTCTAGGAATAGATATAGAATGGCTTGGCCATGACTCCTTTAAGATTCTTTCAGATAAAGTTATTTATATTGACCCTTTCAAAATAGAAGCAAAAGAAAAAGCAGATTTGATTTTAATAACCCATGACCATTTTGACCATTTCAGCCCAGAAGACATAAACAAGATAAAAAAAGATTCAACAATAATCATAGCTCCTTTAATTTTAAAAGAAAAATTATCAGAAGCAAAAATAATGAAGCCAGAAGAATGCTTAGAAGTAGATAAAATAAAAATAGAAGCAGTTCCAGCTTATAATTTAGACAAGCCTAATCATAAGCAATCAAGCAAATATTTAGGTTATATTTTAACAATAAATAACAAAAGAATTTATCATGCAGGCGATACTGATTTGATTCCTGAAATGAATAGTATTGAAGCAGATATAGCTCTTCTTCCTGTTTCAGGAAAATATGTAATGGACCCAGAAGAAGCAGCTAATGCAGCTAATTTAATCAGACCAGAAGTAGCTATCCCAATGCACTATGGTTCTGTTATAGGAAGCAAGGAAGATGCTGAAAAATTTAAATCCTTAGTTGATGAAGATATTCAGGTTATAATTTTTTAAATAAATAAAAAGAAAATAAGAAAATTTAATTTCTTATTGGGCAACACACTTGCTATTAACTACTTTACAAATAGTTGCTTTCTCGCAGTCATTTGTTTCTAAATAACCGCAATCATAATTGCCCGCTATTTTTCCAATTTCCTCAACATTTAGGCAATAGTCGCCAGCATAATTTACGCATTTGGAATTTTCACTGCACTTGTTTAAGCTCAGAGTATTGCATGGAACAGCGCTTCCACTACCTGCACCACCAGAACCTCCAGGTGAACTCTCTGTTTCATCTACAGGCAAAGGTGGAGGCATTGGAATTTCATTTTCAAATTTAAATCTGCAATTATTTTCAGATTTTATAATGAATCCTCTAAATAATCCTTCTAATTTCTCATTTAATCCAATTGAATCCCAGTTTTGTAGAAGAGAATCAAAGTAATATGCACTAGTAACCTCACAGTTTCCTTTTATCTCATTTAATGTTCTAAATTCCATATCTTCAGTTACAAATCTGAAGTTCCATCCTTCATCTAAAACAAAATATTCTTCATTACCAGTTTCTTCAGAATAATCGTCTTTGTAATTATTGAAGTAATAACTTTCAAATACCTGACATTTTACAGGTGTATGTATCCAAAATGAAGACAATATAACCCTATTTACTTTTTCATAAAATTCAGCTTCTGTTTCAGACTCATCTTCAATGCTTTCAAAATAATCATCTACTTCACTAATATTCATATATTTTTTAGTGTCTGGATTGTAAAAGAAAATATTCTTATTATTCCAAATATTTTCTTTAACTGGACATGTTGAAAGAGTACTATGATCAAATGATTCTAATGCAAAAAAGTTTAATAGATTCCATCCTTTATTCAATTGTAAAGAAATTTCTCCTTCTCTAGGTTCAACATAAGGTAGTTCTAAATTATCTATATTTTTTTCCAAATAGATTTCCTTATAGTCTATATTTGTAAAATCAATAGTTTCCTGATAATATCTCTTATCATTATATGCAGTCACAGAGCAAATCTTTTCATCTTGAACTATAATGTCTTCATAAGGTGCTAATCTTGTTTTATCATTTCCACATTTGAATATTATCTTTGCATTATCTGAATTTATTATATTTAAAAAAACTCTTTTACCCTTCATTAATTCAAGATTAGCATTTGTTTCATAAGCATCAACAAATTCACTTTCATGGAGATATCCCTTTCCATTAAATACTATTTCAGCTTCTCCCCTCAAGTTTAGACTAAATTTTCCATTTGCATCTGTTTCAACTAAATATTTGCTTTCACTGCAATAATCATAAACTTCTAATTCAACATTAGCAATAGGATTTCCTCTTTCTAAATTGTCTTCATAATAATCTCCAGTTTGTTCATAAACAGTTCCAGTTATTGTTCTTTCAGGTCTTGAACAATAATTAGGAGTAATAATTACATTATCCGGATTATATTTATTCAAATAAGCATTTAGAATTTCGTCAGGTATATTTTGTGCATTTTCGGAAGCTATAATCACAATATATTTACCACTTATCCATGCAGCTTGGTTATATTCGGGAAAATAATAAATCAATCTTCCATTATTCCACCATTGTTCAAACTCTTCTTCAATTACAAGACCTTTAAAGATAGTTTCTGCATTAATTACATTGTCATACTCTAAAACTATTAAATCAAACTTATCAACATTGTTGGAATAAGCAGCCCTGCTAACTCTTAGTAACCCATTAATTATATCCTCGCTCACGCCTACCTCACCAATATAACCATAAACATATTCCCCAAAACTTTCATTAATAACTAAAGATTCATCAAAAATAACTTCAGCACTTCTAGCCGCTTTTCCACTTGATTGTGGTTCATAACTTAAAGCATTTTCAACAAAGCTTTTTTCTTCAAATAATCCTTCTGCACTAACAGAAAAAGCTCCTATCAATAAAAAAATTCCTAATAAATACATTATTTTGTTCATTTTATTCTCCTCCAGGCAAACTTGGTATTCTTTGTATATTATCACCATATTTTATATTAGCATCAATGTTTGAATAATCTGTTTTATCATTAGAATCAAACACAATTTCAGAAAAAATGAAATAAATTCCCATAAGAAGAATCAATCCTATTATCAGAAGGATTAATATTTTGGTTTTCATTTGTTACTTGAAAGTAAATATTTCTATTTATAAAACTTTTCTTTTAACTTTTCAAAATTTTTTCCTTTGCCTCAGATTATTTTTAGTTTTCTTGTTTTTCTTTTATGATTTTTTCTTTTCAGGATTTTTCTTTTCCAAAAAGAAAACCTATTTAAACTACTTCTTTAGCTAAAATAATGGAGGTCTTAATTATGGAAAACGAAAACGAGGGTATAGAAAAATTTAATTCTGATAATAAGAATACAGTAAATAACATTTCTAAACATACAATGTCTAGTTCTGATGACGAATGGATGTCACATAAGTATTGGATGTTTGCTTCAGTAGGTTTAGCATTCATTTTAGTGATTTCATTGTTTACATCAGGATTAGGATTGTCAAATGTAACAGGCAATGCAGTAAAATCAGATGACATAAAAGTATCTGTTTCAAATTTATTAGCTGAAATGCCTAGCATAACAAGTGCAGTTGTTACAGATGTAAAAGAGCAAAATGGTTTATATTTAGTAACAGCTACAATAAACAGCCAGCCAGCTGAAATATATGTAAGTAAAGATGGAACATTATTGTTTCCAAGTGCAATACCAATTGCAGAAACATTAACATCTTTAGCAACTCAGGATACAACAAATCAGGATACAACACCAGAAGTATTGCCAAAAGCAGACAAGCCAAAAGTTGACTTGTATGTAATGAGTTTCTGTCCATATGGTAATCAGGCAGAAGATACAATGCTTCCAGTCTATAACATGTTAAAAGATAAGGTTGAATGGAACATGCATTACATTGTAAATGTTGATGGAACAACAGTAAATTCATTGCACGGCCAACTAGAAGTTGATCAAAATGAAAGAGAAGCTTGTGTCTTAAATGACTATGGTTTAGATACATGGTGGAAATTCGCAACTTATGTAAACAAAAACTGTGGTCGTGATGGCAGTTGTTGGAAAGTAGGAGCTACAACCTTAGGTTTAGATTCTGCAAAAATAGAATCATGTGTTGCTTCAAAAGGATTAGAATACATGAAAGCAAATGAACAAGCAAGTGTAGAAGCAGGTGCTCAAGGTTCTCCTACAATGTTGATAAATGGAGTTGAAACAACCGTTGTTTATCAATACGGAGATTCAGAAGCATATAAACAAGTAATTTGCTCTGCATTTAACAATGCACCTTCTGAATGTACTCAGGTATTGACAACAGCAACATCAGCAAGCGCAGGCGGAAGTTGTTAAAAGAAAAGACTTAAAATCTTTCTTTTTTCTTTTTATTTTTATGTATGAACGTCAAATCTCTTTAATAGGAAAAGAATCTCAATTAAACTTAAATAAAAAAACAATAACAATTTTAGGCTTAGGTGCATTAGGTTCAAATTCAGCAAATTTACTGGCAAGAGCAGGTATTAACTTAAAATTAATAGATTTTGATACAATAGACGAAACTAATCTACTCTCCCAATCTTTATATAATTATAATGATTTAAAAAAGAACAAAGCAGAAACAGCATTTAAAAAATTAAAAGAAATCAATCCATTAATAAGTATAAACTTCATAAATACAATAATAGATGATTCTAACTTAGATTTATTAAAATCAGATTTAGTCTTAGATTGTACAGATAATATCTCAACAAGATTATTAATCAATGAATATTGCTATAAAAATAAAATACCTTTAGTTCATTCAGCTGTAATAGGCTATAAAGGAGTTATCTACAATTCATTAGATAATCAGCCTTGTTTATCCTGCATTTACAAATCTTTCTCAAATGAAGAAAAATGTGAAACCTTTGGAGTCTTAAATACAATAGTTTCTTTAATCTCTTCAATAGCTGTAAATGAAGTAATAAAAATCTTATTAAAAGAAAACTATGAAAAGGCATTATTAAGAATAGACATAAAAAACAACGAAATAGAAAAAATAAAAACAAAAAAAGACAAAAACTGCATTTGTTGCGGTCTAGGAGAATCAATTAGTTTCAAAACATATAAGCTATGCAAAAATGAAACTTCTTTTATTATCACTCCATTAAAAAAAATACAAATAAATGAATCTAACTTAAAAAACTTCAAAATAAAAGAAAAAACAAATAAC
>JAGVYZ010000026.1 GCA_018303025.1 Candidatus Woesearchaeota archaeon | reverse complement strand
TTTAATAAAAATAAATTTAATATTTAAATACTTCGCATCTAAATATCTTTTGAAAACATAAAAAAGCTTACAGCAGTCAGGTAATGTCCCAAATGCTTATTCTCTCTTAATATAGGATTATGCCCATGTTTTTTTAGTAAATTAAACAATATTAATCCATTTTCATAAGGTATAGACTCATCTGCTTTAGACAAATAAAAATAAACTTCCTTAGCTTTTATATTACTTACATTATTTTCAGGGCTTATATCTTTCCAGTACTTTTTTAATTCTTTTAATGTAATCTTTTTCTCTATCTCTTTTTTTAGTCTTTTAGTTCTGACACTTTTCCATATTCCTTCAGCTAAACAATTTCCAGGAATCACCAAAATAAGTTTATCAATATCCTGGTTATTATCTGCTATCATTAAAGTATTAGCACAGCCCACGCTCATCCCTATTAGGGTTATTTTAGTAAATCTTTTTCTTAATTTATGAATATCTGCTCTTATTTTTTTCTTTACAATCTTAAAAATCTTTTTTGTTAATTTATAATCCTTAGAAACCAGTCTTTCTGGAAAATAATATTCCAAATAGGATTTATCTCTTTTTAACACCCTTCTTTTTAATGCAAAAGCAAATGGTTCTTTCTTTCCAGGAGAAATAAAGATTATTAACTCTTTTTTGCTTTTATAAAAAAATTCTTTATGAATTAATCTTCTTATATCTTTTGGAGAATCAAAATAGTCTCCTATTGCAGTTATCGGTGCATAAAATCTGTCAAAACCCATTGGCAAATATAATAAATTTCAATTTTATTAAGTTTGCTATTAATCTAAATCTTTCTGAAAACAAAACAAATATAAATCATTTAAATA
This sequence comes from Candidatus Woesearchaeota archaeon, assembly GCA_018303025.1. Classification (GTDB taxonomy): domain Archaea; phylum Nanobdellota; class Nanobdellia; order SCGC-AAA011-G17; family GW2011-AR20; genus JAGVYZ01. Next base: position 20,442 of record JAGVYZ010000026.1, on the reverse strand, counting down.
AAATATTTTTATGGATAAAGTAAGAAAACAAATATTACAAAAATTAAGAAATACTTATTGCAGAATTAAGCCTTCTCCAGTTGAAGGTGTAGGTGTATTTGCTATTAGAGACATCCCTAAAGGAATAAATCCTTTTCAGGGCATCAGCAACCAAAAGTGGTATGAACTAGATATGAAAGATTTAAAAATTCAAGACAAGGAAATTCTTAAATTAATGGATGATTTTTTTGTAATTGAGGAAAATAAAAAAGTTTTAATTCCAGAAAATGCATTGAATGGCATGGATATATCATTTTTTGTCAATCATTCTGAAAATCCAAACATAGAAACAATAGACCATGGATTCAGTTTCAGAACATTGAGAAAAATATTGAAAGGCGAGGAATTGATTGTTTCTTATGCAACTTACGACGATAAATACAAAAAAAGATAAATTTAAATATGAACTGCATAATAAAATCTTATTAAAATTTTTTTAAAAAATTAAAAGATGACCAACGGAAATAACGGAAATAAATTAACATCAAAAAAGTTTTTATTTGTATCATTTGAAAGTGTTAGTGGTGATTTAGCATGGCAGCTAAAAAAAGAGGGTCATGAAGTCAAGGCTTATATTGAATCAGAATCAGACAAGGATGTTTACGACGGTATTCTTGAAAAAGTAAAAGATTGGAAAGAGCATGTTGACTGGGCTGATGTTGTTGTTTTTGATTATGTTGGTTTTGGAAGTACAGCAGACTCATTAAGGGCAAAGGGAAAATTAGTCATTGGCGGTTCTGTTTATACAGATAAATTAGAGCAAGACAGGGAATTCGGCCAGAATGAAATGAAAAGAGTTGGCATGTTAACATTGCCTCATTGGGATTTTTCAGATTTTAATTCAGCAATAGAATTTATCAAAAAAAATCCAGGGAGATATGTTTTCAAGCCATTTGATTCAAATCAAAAAGGAATTTTATTCATGAGTCAGGAAGATGATGGTAATGATTTAATAGAAATTCTCGAGCAAAATAAAATTGCCTGGGCAAAAAAAATAAAGCGTTTCCAGTTGCAAAAAATGGCAGTAGGAGTAGAAGTAGCTGTAGGTGTTTTTTTTAATGGAAAAGATTTTATTTATCCAATTCATGTTAATTTTGAACATAAAAAATTATTTCCTGGTGACTTAGGCCCATATTGTTACAGCTCAGACACAGAAGTTTTAACCGATAAAGGTTGGAAAACTTTTGGTAATGTTAATTATGAAGATAAAATTTTATCATTCAATAAAGATTCTAAACTATTGCAATGGGAGTATCCTCTTGATATTTACTGGAAAAAATATACAGGCAAGATGGTTGAATTCAAAAACAGAGAAATTGATTTGTTAGTTACACCCAACCATAGGATGTTGAATATATTAAGAAAAAATTTCTATAAATCTAATTATAAATTTAAAACAACATTGGCAAAAGAATTGCTTAAATCAGGAGAGTTTACAGTTCTTCAGGCTGGAAATTTTCAAGGAGAAAATCCAATATATTTTGAGCTTCCAGAATGTAAAGATGGCAGAAAATACATTAATCCAAAGAAACAGATAGATATCATAAGCTGGTCTAGATTTATGGGCTGGTATTTAAGCGAGGGTTCTTGTTTTAAAAATGGAATTAGAATTGCACAATATAATACAAGCAAGCATTTAAATGATATTAAAAAAGTTTTAGAAGCATTGCCCTTTAATTTTTCTTTAATGAAAAATGAATTTAAGATACATTCAACCCAACTTTCTATTTATTTAAAACAATTTGGATTATGTCAGGCAAAATATGTTCCAGATTATATTAAAAATGGTAATTATAATGTAATAAAAGCTTTCTTAGATGAATTTGTTAAGGGAGATGGAAGTATACATGATGGCCAAAAAAGATATCACAGTACTTCTTATAGATTAATTTCAGATATACAGGAAATGTTAATCAAAATAAATGTTTCTTCATCCATAACAATAGATAAAAGAGAAAGCAGGCTTTTTCCAAATGGGAAAAAATATAATATAAATAAAGTTTATTCTCTTGAAGAAAGGAAAAAACCTTATGTTTCAATAAGAAAAAATAATAAAAAAGAAATTGATTATGATGATTATGTTGGTTGTGTTCAGGTTCCTTCATCTTACATTGTTGTAAGAAAAAATGGAAGACCCGCAATTTCAGGAAACACCGGAGAAATGGGCACATTAGGCTATTGGTCTCCACCAAATGAAATTTTTAGAGCTACACTGCAAAAAATAAAACCAGAACTAATCAAATCAGGTTATGTTGGTTATTTTGATATTAATTGTATTGCAAATGCAAAAGGAATTTACCCATTGGAATTTACATGCCGCTTTGGTTACCCAACTATTAGCTTGCAAATGGAAGGAATATTAACTGAAATGGGTGATTTCTTATACAAATTAGCTTCTCATGAATCTTTTGAATTAAAAACCAAAAAAGGATTCCAGATATGCATTTGCATTGTAGTACCGCCTTTCCCATTTGAAGATAAAAATGAAACATTTATTTACAAAGATTTATCAATATTATTCAAAAAGCAAAACTTAGATGGTGTCCATCTGGGTGATGTTAAAATAATTGATAATGTCTGGACAGTTGCAGGAGAAACAGGTTATGTTCTTGTTATAACAGGTTCTGGCTTGACAGTAGATGATGCAAGAAAGCAAGCTCATCATCGTGTTAAAAATATTATTTTGCAAAACATGTACTATAGGGTAGATATTGGTGTTAGGTGGCATCAGGATTCAGATAAGCTCCAAACCTGGGGTTACTTGTACTAGGAGCTTTTCTTTATCAAAGAAAATCTTCAATAAAAGAAAAAAGAATTTTAGGAAAGAAAAATCAAAGAAATCACAGATATTGAAAAAAATTTTGAAATAATTAAAGATTATATTAAGAAATATGGCTTTATGGCAGAGCATAAGTATGAATATTTTCTTTCATTAGTCGAAAAAGACAACCAGCCATTATTTTTGTATGAAAATGATTTCGGATTTTTAGCTCATATTTCAAAAACAGGAAAGAAAACAGTAATAACCTCAATAGATGAGCCATTGACAAAGCAAGATAATATAATTCCAGCATTAAAAAAACTAATTGAATATTGTTTAGAAACAAAAAAATTAGATAAAATCATTTTAGAAACAAGAGAAGAAACAAACAAAAAATTAAAATTAGCATTAAAAGATTCAAAATACAGGGTTCTAAAAAGCAGATATTATTTAACTTGGCCTGTTTTCATCCTAAAAAATTTTGATGAAAATTTGTCAGGAACAAAAAACAAAAAATTAAGAAATTTTAGGAATAATTTTTTCAGAGATAATCAAAACATAGAAATAACAAATTTTAAAGAAAGCGACAAAGAAGGATTAAAAACTTTAGTTTTAGAATGGAAAAAGAAAAGAACAGCTCATGACATTTTAGAATATTATAAATACATAGAGTTCATAGAATCAAATTTTAAAGGATTTGACATGGTTAAAATAATAAAAATAAATAATAAACCAGTTTCTGTCTTTGGCGGCTGGAAAATTCCAAATTCAAAAAACTATTATTCCTGTATAGGAATTTATGATTATGATATTGACAATTTAGCCGAAGTTTCAAATATTCTCGACTTAATTGAAATAAAAAAATTAGGTATGGAAAAAGCAGATTTTGGCGGTAGCGAGCAGGCATTGTTAAATTTCAAGATGAAATTTCATCCAGATGAGTTCTACAGAACAGATATTTACGCAGTAGAAAAGAATTAAATTTTATACTCAAAATATCTATCATAAGGAATAACCCATTTAACACATTCATTAGCAGATTTTCTTTCCATAATCTTTCTAAATAAACGAATAGAATTTCCATGCCCGGAAATAGCAACATTAACTTTATTTTTTTTAACAAATTTAATTAAATAATCAACAAAAGGTTTTACTCTTTTTTCAACATCAGAAAATGATTCACCTTTAGGTGGTTTATTAAAAAATCCTCTATGCCATTTGTCAAACTGTTCTTGCCCGTATTTTTCAATGGTTTTCAAATGATGCAAACCATTTAATTTACCATAATTTCTTTCCCTAATTCTTTTATCAACTATAACTTTTCTGCATTCTGGATGATTTTTCAAAACTATTTTCAAAGTATCTTTCGCTCTTTTCAAATCAGAAGTAAAAGCAACAGTAAATTTTTTATTTTTCAGTTTAGTAGAGATTATCCCAGCTTGCTTCCTGCCAAGATTAGTTAAATTAGAATCCTTCCAGCCAGTAAATATCTTATTTTTATTAAAAAAAGTCTGACCATGCCTAAACAGATAAATATGATAAACCTCTTTTTTCATATTAAAAAAGGTATCTTTACCTTTTTATTTCTTTCGTGCTTCTTTTATTTTCTCTTCATAAGAACAAAGCTTCTATATTGCTCTTCCTATTAGCATTATAGCATAAATCCCAAGGGTATTTAGTATAAAGAATATTAACACTAAATATCTGTCCTTAATTTTAAAAAGTGAGGCAAAGAAAAACATGCATATTTCATCAGGTAATGGAGAAGCAACTAATATGCATGCTATGGTATACATTAAGAATTTTGGCATATATATTTTAGTTTCTTTAAAAATCCAGGTTTTGCTTAATTTTACTAACTCATCCCTAAAAGAATATTTCAAAAATTTAAAAATAATAAAATCACCTATTAATGCTCCAAGTCCACCTATTATTCCAGCAATGAATATATTTTGTCCTTTTCCAAAAATCATTAAGACAGCAGTAGCAATTCCAGAAGTTAGTCCATAATCATAAAATATACCTGCTAAAAATGTTCCAAAATAACCCAGATTATAAAGAAAATCAAGATAAATCCTTTCTCTAAAAATAGCAATTGCTAATAAATAAGTAAAAAGTAAAACAGTCAACTTTGGATACTTCATATAAAAAATTAATAATTAGAGATTATAAAAGCATTACTGAAAGATATTTAAAGATGCAGATTATATTAATTTATGCATTATTTAAACAAGCAGGAATATAACCTGACTTTTCTCCAGGAAAACATAGAACTAGTAATCTATTCTTTAGTCTGTTTTTTCATTCCTTTTCTAACTCATGCTCAATTCTTAACAGGAACAATTGTTAATGCTTCCTTAATCCTAGCATCTTTAAATCTAAGAACTTACAAATTACTTCCTATTATCCTGTTCCCAAGTTTAGGGGTTTTAGCTTCAGGTTTAATTTTCGGAAATTTAACTATGTTCTTAGTTTATATGATTCCATTTATCTGGATTTCAAACTTTTTATTAGTCATAATCTTTAAGAAACTCTATTTGCATAAAAAATTAAACAAGTTTATTACTTTATTTTTAGCTTCTTTAATCAAATCACTATTCCTATTCACAATAGCTTTTACTTTATTTAATCTAAAAGTTCTTCCAGTATTATTTTTAACAGTAATGGGAGTTTTCCAGTTTTACACAGCCTTAGCAGGTGGAATTCTAGCGTTTACAATTCAATATATAAAAAAAGAAAAGAATTAACCTAAATCTCGGTCAATAGAGTCAACAGTACTGCTTAATTGGTCTATATTCTCACCTACATTTGCAATTGCTTCATTAGCTTGCTCTTCGTTTTTTATAGAGCTTTTTTCTCCGCAACCAGAGATAACCAAGCTAAAACTCAATAAAGCAACTACAAATAAAATAAATACTATTTTCTTCATTAGTTCTCACCTCTTAAAAATTTAATAACCTGGGCAGTTATTTGCTGTCCTTGTTCTACAATTCTAGCAGGTTGTATATTCTCTTTAAAAGAAGGTTCTTCTCCAACAACTCTTTCCATGCTATAAGCTTGAGAAGAACTAGTTTCTACTGTTCTTACATTTTGCATTTCTCTATTGGAAATATCAATTCCCTTGTCTATACAAACAACCCATGGGCAGCCATCTCTGTTTTCAACAATTGCATCCTGTCCTTGATTACTACATTCTTGTTTTAATCTTATAACTTGCTCTTCTGTTTGGCAAATATTTCCTTGTTCATTTCTATTTAATGTTTCAGAATTTTGTCCAAATGCTCTTTCAGATTGCCTAACTTGCGTTATTTGCTGCATTTTTTCAGCTCTTCCCTGTCCAACCTCTCCATTGTTAATTTTCTCTTTCATTAATTCAACAAGAGAACCATCGCAATAAGGTATTAGCTCTTCAGGACTTCCCAATCCAAATGCATAATTTGGATATTTACATTCCATATCATATGTTTTTTCAGAGGTTCTTAGTTCAATTTTTAATTTGCATTTATCCTCTTCTATTTGTTCTATTGTAACAGTTGTCTTTTCATCTGCATTATATGTAACTCCCTCTTCGCAGGTTTTTAGTTTAGAAGTAAAGCACCTTCCATCATTCTTACAATCATTTCCCTCATAAGTCACTTCTTCTACTAATGCTTCAGAAGAACTTTCCCCAGATAATAAAACATAGACAGCTTCTTCAAATATGCTTTCTTTTAATATTTTCAAGTCTTTTCTTACATCTTCTAAATCTTGTGGCTGTAAATTTCTTATATTAGCTCTTAATCTTTCTTTAGTTTCAATAATTTTATGTTTCCCTGATTTTATCATTAAAGCAGCTTTTCTATATCTTTCACCTGTTGCAGCATCTTGTTCGCCAAAATAAACAGCTAAATCATCCATCTCTTTAGCTAAATTGTCCAGTTCTATACTTAGTTTATCCAGGCTAATTACAATTTTTAATATTTTAGCTGCATCAGGAACTTCATCAATAGGATCATAGCTTATTTCATCACTATTGCTTACTTTAACACATCTTTCAGACTCACCATTAACAACTAATTTTCCACCTTCGTTTTCACATTGAATTCCCCTCGCTTTTACAGTAGGAACGCATTGAATTTCAGGGCAATTTCCACTATTATAAATTTCAATCAACCTGTAGTCTCCTTTATTTTCACATTGCTCTCTTTCAGGTCCAGGTATATCTGTTAATTTTTTGCATCCATTTTGTTCAGTTGCCATTTGGTTTTGCTGTTGCCCATTACCTTGGCATTCAACATAACCACACCCATTTACATTTTTCATTAATGTTCTAAGTCCATTTTCCTGGCATTTTTTTATCTGGTTATCAATTTCTTCTCTTGTTGGACATTGATTAAATAATTTAGTTTCAGCTTGCCTATTCTGGTTAAACATACATTCAAATCTCGGACAACCTCCATCATCTCTTGTATTGTAGTTTCCGCCAGACTGGCTGCATTTTAATTTATCTTGCTCATTTGCATTTGCAGGAGGACAAGCACTTCTTGAAGTAGGGCAAGGAACTTCTTTCTCTCCAACATAACATTTTCCTTCTCTTATTCCTTTGCTTACTTCACTTTCTTCTCTCGGTTCACTTATTGCTTCTCCTTCTCTATTTTCTGTTGTTGGCTGTTGAGTTGTAGTTGTTCCAGTATTGCTTGAATCAGTAGGTGCTGGAGTACTTCCACTATCAGCAGGAGCAGTGCTAGTATCACCAGCAGGTGCTCCAACTACAGAATCACTAGGAGTAGCACTTGGCTCACTAGGAGCAGTCTTTGTGTTAGTATCAGCAGCAGGTGCAGTAGTTTCACCCTCGGCAAAAACAACAGAAGAAAACGACAATAATATTATAACTAATAAAGATAAAACTTTCAGTTTTTCTTTTCCTGAAGGTTTTCTTTCATAAAGAAAAGCTTCTTTCATTAAAAATCACCTCTTTTCATTAAAAAATAATATACTCAACTTGCTTATTAAGTTTTTCAAAAAAAGAAAAAAATTAAATTAGTAACCTTCACCTATTGCAGTTGGCGTAATCTTTTTCTCTGCAGTTGCAAAAGTTATTACATTTACACCATCAACTTTTGGCAAAGTTCCATTTGTAGAAGGTGAATAATTAGGTGTAACTAAATAAGCATTAACTCTTGTAGCATTTTGGTCAATTCCGCCAGTTGTTATATCAGTAATCCAATTGCTATTGCTTAAAATACTAGTTAATGGCCAAGCCCAATAAGGTTTTACCCACCAAGCGCCATTTACCTGAATATGTGCTGAAATTCTATAATCAACAGGTTTAACATTTACAACTCTTCCTTGTAAACTATTAAAACTTCCATAAGGCGGAACATAAGTAAATAATAATTGGGGTTTAACAACTTCTTTCTCACTTCTATCAGATTTAAATAATCCCCAATTAGGTTCCACATCAGCATAATCTTTCCAAGGTTGGTCAAATGCTTCAAAATAGATATATGCTTCTTTATTTTCACTATCCATTAAATCTTCTATTCTTCTGTAATATGTATTTTGCACATTTTCATTTAATTCTGTTTGGCCGCCACTTGGAAGTCCAATCTCTTTTAATAAAACTACTCTATCTGATTTTCCCAATATTGCATGATATTGCTGGTGAGTCCATTGTGCAGCTTCTTCAGGTGAAGTAATATTATGCCAATAAGGGTGACAATTTGGAAATAGCCAATCCCCTAATTTCATTAAATCTCCAGTATATCTTCCTATTTCTTCTGTTGTTGTTACTGGTTTTCCTGTTGCTGTTCGCAAAGCCAGCATTTTTTGTTTTAATTTATCTAATGTATATCTTTGATTTACTAAACCTTCATTACCCACACAATAACCATCAACAAAATCTTTTGCTTTAATTGCATTATCCCATTCTTCTGCACTATCCAAATCCCATACACCCATGACTACATGCTGGATTCCAACACTTTTTGCTATTCTAGGAACTTCTCCTAAAATATTATCAGAGCCATAAGTAACTATTGCATCAAAATTACTACTATACAATCTTTGTAAATCTGTTCTTACACTTTCTTCACTTGGAAATTTTAAAATTTCAGGATTAAAATTAGTAGGTGCATAATCTATCCATCTATGTGTTTTATCATTAAAGAAGTCAACATTTGAAATTACCCAGTCATTAGCTTTTGAAGAAACTACACTAGTTGTATCATCAACATCAGTAGAATCCATTTCATTTTTAACAACACCATCTCTTTCACAGCCGCAATTATTCAAAAAAGGCATTGCACCCAATGCACCAATTATAACAGACTTTCTCAAAAAATTTTTTATTCTCATTTTTACCTCCGAAAATTTTTTAGAATTAAATTGTCCGTCGGAGTTTTATATATAGCCAATATTTTTCCTATTCCTTATACATAGTTATATTCAATATATAATTTTATATTCAAACATGTGAAGTATATTGTTCTCTTAAACCTTGAAAACCAGAATTTATTTCAGATTCAGCTCTTGTGCAGTCAAAGCATTTTTCCAGACTAAAATTAGCTTTTCTTTTTCTTCTTTCCCATATATCCCAAAAATTCTCTTGATTTATGTTTCCAAATTTATAAATTTCGGGACTAGAAGGAGAAGCCATTGAAGTGCACGGATAAACAGTTCCATCAAAGCCTATTACTGCAAAGACTTCTTGAACATAACATCTTTCGAATGGTTTTATTTTTTGTTGAAGTACAACTTGTTCATTAGTAATCTCAACTTTAAAATCATCTCTGTCAAATTCTCTTTTTAATTCATGTAAATAATCTCTTGCTTTTAGAAAATCTTCTTCAGGAATTCTTGCCATTTTAGGCATACTTCTTCCTAGAGGTTTTTGATAAGTCGTAAATCTTATTCCATTTATTCCCTTATTTCTGCTAGCCCACATTACAGCAAATTCCAAATCTTCTTTTCCGCAATTGTAATTATTCAACAGATAAGTTACATGAACAAATAATGGTGAATCTCTTTCTGTTTTTAATCTGGCTAATCTTTCTCCATTTTCAATTATCCTATGAAAAGAATTTGTATCTTTTGGTCTATGTACTAAGTTATAAGAATCATTACTTCCTGCATTAAGGCTTATTCTTGCATAATCATCTAGTTCAGTATTTACTAATTCTTCTATTAATCCTTCTTGATTGCCATAATAAAAATTTGAATAAAGATAAAACACAACATCAGATTCTCTAATATGTTTTATTACCTCTTTAATATCAGGATACATTAAAGGTTCAATGCAATTTCCAGAAAAAATAACTCTTCTTGCTTTTCCCTTAAAACTGTCTATTGTTTTAATCAATCTTTCTGGTTTTATTCCTTTATCTCCAATTTCTTGTTTTCTATAGACTAATCCAGTACACCCAGGACAACTATTATTGCATAACTCTGTAGATGAATGATGTGGATGAATCTCAACATGTAATGGTTCAGCTAAAGAATCACCGTTTGTAACTCTTTCAACAGATTCAGGAGCAAAACTCTGTATCCATGTAAAACTATTTCCCTTTACATTCTTTTTATTAGCCATAAAAATAAAAATTATTTTTTTAATATATCCCTTTGCTATATTTTTCTTGTAAAATATATTTGCACTATTGTTAACCGGAACAAACAGGCTCTTCTACTTTTAATTTTAGAAAAAGATTTAATGAATCATTGCATGAAATATATCCTCTTATAAAATTAGAATCATCAGGGTTTACCTCATATTCTCCTCTTTTACTAAAAACATAGACATTATAATTTCCATGCATTATAGTATCTCTTATTCTTATTCTGGTTATTTCAGATTTAACATCAAATTTAAACATGGAAATTTTGTCTATTATTTCTCTTGCAGTGCTTCCTTTTAATTCTTCTTCAATAAATGTTACAGCAGGCAGTCCTCGATGCCATAATCTTATTCCTTCAAAACCAAGTCCAACTAAAGTCACTTTTATTTCTCGCATAAAAAGAAAAAACAAAATAAAGATTTATTTATAGCCACTATTTTTATTATAATGAATATTCTTCACTATTCAGCTTTCAAGGAACATTCTATAGCATTCTTTATCACAATAAAAATGTGATTGGGGACTTAGATAAAATCCGTCCATTTTAACTGAAGACCGTATTATTGGTTCATTTTCTCTGACTTTTGCAACTAAATCAGCAGGTACGTCTAATTCATTTGTACAATATGGACATGTTGGTTTGGGTTGTTTATCTAAAAGTGGTGGTGTAATTTCTGGTCTCATATAAAACATAAGAATCACTTTTCTTTATATATTCTCAATTGTGAATATATTCTCACTTTCTCTCACTAGTGAGAATATTCAATAAGCATTTAAATATATTGATATTATTTAATATATGAAAAGAAGAATCATTAAGCAGGGACATAATACTTTAACCATAACATTGCCTTCTGAATGGGTAAAGAGATTTAATTTACAGCCAGGCGATGAAATCGATTTAATAGAAAGAGAGAATGGTTTATTCTTAGGTGCACAAAAAAACAATGAATCAAGAAAAACCTCTTTTGATATAGATGATTTGGATATTCCAACAATCTGGAAGTATATAATGGCTGTTTACCGTGAAGGTTATGATGAAGTTTTAATTAAATTCAGTCCTAATCTAAAACTGGAAAATCCTTACAAGTTTTTTGCACAGCATAAGTTAGACATAAGATACAATAAAGAATCTGAAAAAACTCAAGTTTTAGAATTTTTTCATAGTGTTATGAATCGTTTTATAGGTTTTGAAATAGTTGATCATGGAAAAGATTTTGTTTTAATTAAAGAATTAAGTGAACCAACCCCTAAAGAATTTGATAATGCACTAAGAAGAATCTTTTTATTGACAAATCAAATGGCAGAAGAAACTTGTGAAGCATTAAAAAAGAACAAGCCTGAAATGTTGAGCCATATTCATGATGTTGATATAAACTTAGATAAATTTCACGATTATTGCATAAGAATCTTAAACAAAATAAATTATAAAGAACCAAGAAAAGAATCATTGTTATTTACTACTTTATACCTAATGGAATTAATGGGTGATGAATTCAAAAATATTTCTCATCATTTGATTCATGACTTCAAAAACGCAGAATTCAAAAACATTCAAGGTATAGCAGAAAGCATAAAAGAGCAAATCCTTGATTTTTATTCTTTATTCTACACTTTTGACAAAGAAAAAATAAGAAAAATTTCAGAAATTGATCAGGAAAGATATTTTAATGTAATTAAAGTTTACAAAAAAACAGAGAAAAAAGAAGAAAAAGAAATCTTCCACCATTTAAGGATAATAGCTCGTTATATCAATGCATTGTTAGAATTAAGAATAGAACTTGAGTTTTAAAAAAAGAAAATTATTTTAGTTTTATTTTAATTAACACCAATAAAGCAGCTATCCCTGAAAGAATATTAGCAATAGCCAGGTTTATTAGTCCATTAACAAATCCATCATAGACTAAAACTAATACCCCTAAAATATAAACAATTACAAAATTAGCTTTTATTTTCTTCTGTCCTTTTAGCATGTATCCGAACTGGATTAACCAGCTAACTATTATTATTCCTAATCCTATCAAACTTAAATTTACCATTTTATCATCTCCTTTATTTTTTGAAGCACTATGCTTCTTTTTTATCGAAGATTTTTTCTTGCAAGAAAAAAGCTTCTAATAGTTATTAAACGTTATCTCAGCATTGTTCATTTTTTTATAAAATTCATAATCAGGATTTTTTTCTTTAGATACAATTAATATTTTTCCAAGTCCCTCCCAAAAACTAAACCATCCAGCAGGTTCTAGTAAAACAACTAAAACATTAAAAAAATATCCTTCTTTTGAATAAAAATAAGCAGCAGATAGGATGAATATTGTTCCTAATGCAAACCAAAGTGCACCTTGTTTTTTTACACCCTTAATTTCAGTTTCTTTTTCCCTGAAATGCTTCTGAAAATGATTTCTCATCCTTTTCTTAATTTCCTCTTCATCTTTTAAATTTCTTTTTTTCTTTGGTATAAGAAGTCTCAACTCTACTCCAGCATCTTTATCTCTAGCAGCTCTCCTGCATTCATCTAAAAAATCATCAGACAATGCTTTTTGTGAATAATCTCTAGGATCAAAATCAGAAAACAAATCATCATAAGAATCCAAAACTAAACTTATATTGCCCTCTCTTAACTCAACCTCTCTTTCCATTAAAATAAAAGAGTAAGATTTATTTATAAGTATTATCCAAGTTAATAAATTTATTAATTATTTTAGTAACAAAAAATTTATATAGCCTAATTTTAAAAATTTTTTAGAGGTAAAAAAATATGGCAATCAAACATTTAACAGAATCAGATTTTAATGTAGCAGTTGGAAAAGGTATAAGCATAGTAGACTTTTGGGCATCATGGTGTGGTCCTTGTAGAATGCTAGCTCCTATATTTGAAGACTTAAGCAATGAATACACAAAAATGACCTTTGGAAAAGTAGACACAGAAGAATACCCTGAAATAGCAGCAGACCATGAAGTAATGAGCATTCCCTGTCTAATTATTTTTAATAATGGAAAAGAAGTTGACAGGATTGTAGGATTCATGCCTAAAGAAAATTTAAAACAGCAGATAGACCTAATTTTAAAGAAAATTTAAAAGCAAAACTCTTAAATAGTCTTTTTATTTTTGATTTTTTAGTTTTATTTTCTTTTATTGAAGATTTTCTTTTTAAAAAGAAAAGATTCTAGGAGTCAAGTAAAATGCGAACTAAAGAATCAGAAAACAAAAATTCAAATATAGTAAAGAAAGGTGACAAAATAAAAGTAGATTACGAAGGAAAATTAGATTCAGGAGAAATTTTTGATACATCCAAGCACGGAGAGCATTCTCATCCATTAGAATTTGAAGTTGGTTCAGGTTTAGTCATTAAAGGTTTTGATGAATCTGTTATAGGCATGAAAGTAGGAGAAGAAAAAGATATAACAATAAAGCCAGAAGAAGCATATGGCTTTCATAATGAAAGTTTATTAAGAAAGATTCCAAAAGCCCAGATTCCATTAAAAGAAGAGCCAAAAATAGGAATGATGTTGATATTAGGAACACCAGATGGCCAAAAGTTCCCAGTAAGAATAGCAGAAGTTACAAGCGATGAAGTAACATTAGATTTAAATCATCCTTTGGCAGGAAAAACATTGCATTTCAAGATAAAACTTTTAGAAATTAATTAACAAATTTTAAAAACAATAGCACCATCCAAGATTTATGAAAAAACTACTTGGATGGTTATTAATAATCTTGCTTTCTCTGTTTCCAGTTTTAATCTGGATAGCAATGCATCCTGTTTCAGAAAGATTTGCTAATGCTTCATCTTCTTTCACAAGCATTGGACAATTATCAGCTTTAATTGGAGCAGTCCTTTTAGGAATAACATTTTTGTTTAACACAAGGCTAAAATTCCTGGAAAATATTTTTGGAGGTCTGGACAAGGTTTATATTGCTCACCATATCTTAGGAACAGTCTCTTTCTTATTCCTGTTATTTCACCCTATTTTTCTTGCTTTAAAATTCGCAACATTTTCAGCCTCTTCAGCATTATCTTTCCTTTTGCCAGGTCAGAATTTAGCAATTAATTTCGGAATCTTTGCATTAACATCAATGATCCTGTTATTATTCCTGACTTTTTTCATAAATATGATATTTAACATCTGGAAATTAACCCACCAATTTCTGGGATTATCTTTATTGTTAGCTGCAATTCATATTATTTTAATACCTAGCGATATTTCAAGAAATGTTTTTCTAAAAACTTACATTCTTTTTTTCATAACATTAGGAATATTGTCTTTTTTATACAAAACATTACTTCATAATATTTTTATAAAAAAGTATAATTATAAGGTTAAAGAGGTCAGTATTTTTGGCAATATAACTGAAATAAAACTTGAATCAGATAACATTTTTAATTATACTCCTGGTCAGTTCATCTTCATAAACTTTCCATCAATTAGCAAAGAATACCATCCATTTAGCATAACTTCTTCCTTAAAAGATTTCCATATTTCTATTTCAGTTAAATCTCTAGGTGATTACACCAAGGATATCAAAAATATTAAATCAGGCGAACCCGCCTTAATAGAGGGTCCTTATGGTAGATTTAAATCAAATGCTAAAGATCAAATCTGGGTAGCAGGTGGAATTGGTATAACTCCTTTTTTGAGCATGGCAAAAAATCTAAAAGAAAAAAAAGCAGACCTTTATTATTGTGTAAATAAAAAAGAAGAAGCTGTTTTTCTTCCAGAACTAAAAGCCATAGCAGAAAAAAACAAAAACTTTAATCTAATTCCTCATTATAGCAATGAAAAAGGCCATATAACTGCTAATTACATTAATAATACATCAAAAAATATCAAAGAAAAAGACATTCTTTTATGCGGCCCGGTTTCAATGATGACTTCCTTAAAGAAAAGTTTTAAATCTTTAGGAATTAATACTAATAAAATCCGCTCAGAAGAATTTAAATTACTATGAAATCAACAAAAATCTTAGTGGCAATAGGTCTTTTCATAGCATTTGCTTTCTTACTAATCTTATTTATAATTAGTTACAAACAATAATCTGCCTAGACAGTTGATTAAGTTTAAATATTGCTTTTTCTTTTTTATTTTATGAAAAATTACTTGAAGTCAAAATCAAAACACTTAATCAAAAAAATTTCTCATGAAAAATTAAAAGAATCTTCAAGAAAAATAATGCATCACACCAGAAGAATAATAAAACTTCCAAGAGAAAAAATAAAACAGTCTTCAAGGCATCTTATCAGGCACTCAAGAAACTTAATTATCTTATTAATTATCTTAACAATTTTAGGTGCTGGTTTGTTTTACATTCAAACTTATTTTGAAACACCTCAGCAGGCAGCTGAAAAAATAAGAAGCCTGGGCTTAATAGGTCCATTAGTAATAATTGCTTTATTGGTCTTAGAAGTTATTGTAGCACCAATACCTGGATTTATAGTAGCTATCGCTTCAGGTTATGCCTTTGGACCTATTTATGGAACAATTTACACTTATATTGGAAATGTTCTTGGTACTTTTATTGCATTTTACATTTCAAGAAGATTTGGAAGGCCTTTAGTTGAAAGATTAGTCAAAAAAGAAAAATTAGAAAGATACGATAAATTCTTCCAGGATGAAGGTATAGCTGTTTTCTGGGCAGGTTATTTATTTCCTATATTTCCTTCAGATATTATAAGTTTTTTAGCAGGCCTGACAAGCATTAAATGGAGAAAATTCATCCCAATTGTAGTAATAGCATATATTCCTTATGTTTTATTATTCAGCTTGTTTGGAGCCTCATTATATGAATCAGGTATTGGAAAATCAACATTAATTTTCGGTTCAATCTTATTCTTTATCTTAGTAGTAGCCCTGTTTGTTTATCTCAAATGGAGAAAAGATGCTCGGAATTCTTAATAACAAAATATTTCAAAGAATAACTTATTCGTTATTCATTTTAGCTGTAGTATCTATAGTTCTGATATTTATATTCAAAATAGATTATCTTAAAGAATCTTCATTAACCACCAATGCAGGTTTGCAGGCAAATTCAGGTAGTATTGGTGCAGTTGATTATCAATTGGATATTTCTCCATTTAACAGATTAATACAAAATACACCAGCTTTTCAAGACCTGCCTGATGATTCTATAATTGTTTTTTCTTTCTATGATGGTAATGGGAATTTAATTAATGGACTGGATTTAACTTTAAAAGATAAAACATTATCTCCTGGTTTAGACACAAACTATGATTTTCGTATTATAACTGGAGTTTATTATCTAGAAAAAATTAATCAAGTGGAAGACATGTGTGCTTTTTTAAATGAAATCAAAAATAACCAGGATGCAAGGATTGAGAGAAAGATTTCAGTTGTTAAAGCCTCATTGAAATACAAAAATATGTTAAAATATAAAGACTGTTTAGGACTTTAATTAAAAGAATACACTAGTTTATATTAAATCCACCTTCTTACTTTTGTTTTATAATTAAGATATTTTCTCCCAAACTTTTCTTCAAGGTTTTTTTCTTCAATTTTAATACAAAAATGGTTTGTTAAAACAACAAAAATAATTGGAAATATAAAATTTATCAAAGAACCAAGTAAAATTGCTAGACCTAATATAGTTAAAGACATACCCAAATATGTTGGATTTCTACTAATCCTAAAAAATCCAGTTGTTACTAAGGCATTTGGTTTTTTATAAACATCAAAATGAGTTTTGGCTTTTTTAAATGTCCTATAAACATGAATCCAGTTTAAATAAAGTCCAAAAATTATTAATGGAATTCCCAGATATGTTAAGGGAGAATATACAACTTGTTTTATTGGAAGATATATATCTAATATTATTTCTAAGATTATATAAACAAAAAGATGATCCGGAGGTGTAAATTTCATGTATTTAGAAATTAAAATAAATATTTAAAACTTACATTAACTCTCTTCTTAGTATCTTATGGGCATTATTTAGTTCTTTAAACTTTTCAGTATCGCCATTTTGAGTATCAGGATGCAATTCTTTTGCCATTTCCTTGTATTTTTTATCAATAACTTCCAGGTTATCTTCATTTTCCTTAAGACCTAAAAATCCTCTTGCTTCTGTTCTTTTTTCTTCTACATCTGAATCTTCTCTAAATTCTTCCATAAATTCATTAATTGTTTTCTTTTTAGAAATAATTAAATTAACTTCAATTTCAAGCAATTTAAACACAATATACATGTTTTCAACGAATTTACCCTGCATATTATAGCTATAATGCATCCTCTGATTATCATAATACCATGTAACAGAAGCTTTGACCTTTTTTATAGCCATTCTTTCTAAAGGTATTTCAATATCATCCTTTTTTACATCAATAGTTCTTAAAACTTCTATGATTTCATTCTTAAATTGCAAAGCTCTCCTGTCAAAAGAGTCTTTTATTACAATTGCTTCAATCTTATGTCCTTTTATGTTTACCATGTTATTCCCAAAGAATTTATTACTTTTTAGGGGTTTATAAAACACTATGATTTTCTTTTAAGTTAGGTTTTCCTAACTGCTTTCTTTTAGCGTAGGTTTTCTTTCCAGAAAGAAAAAGTACTGCGCCAGCCGGGACTTTCGTAGCTTTGTTCTCTTTTCCGAAGTTTTCTCTTTCAAGAGAAAAGCTCATTCGAACCCGGGCCGCAGCCTCTTTGCGTTCTTACTGCTTTTCAGCAGGTTCGTGAAGGATGCAATTCTACAAATCTGTTTTAGCAGGTTCGTGAAGGGTGCAACCCTTACTTGGCAAGGCCGCATAATAACCACTATACTACTAGCGCATATAATTCTAAAATAAGAATACTTTTTAAAGATTTACTATTTCTTTTTTAAATGGAAAATATAACATTTCAAGACTTTGAGAATGTAAACTTAAGGATTGGCACTATAATAAAAGTAGAGGATTTTCCAGAAGCTAAAAAACCAGCATATAAATTATTAATTGATTTAGGCGAATATGGAATAAAAAAATCAAGTGCCCAACTTACAAAAATTTACACAAAAGAAGATTTGCTAAATAAGCAAGTTCTTTGTGTTGTTAATTTTCCTGTTAAACAAATAGGCAATTTTATATCTGAAGTTCTTACAACAGGATTTGTTTTAGAAACAGGGGAAGTTGTTTTAGCAATTCCAGAAAGAAAAGTAAAAAATGGATTGAAATTATCTTGAAAATCTTTATAAGTAATAATCAAATAATAATTATATGTCCGAAAGAAGTGAAGCACTAACAAGAATTCCAATGTTCATAATAGGAAGCATAGCTGTTTTTTTATTTAAGATAGTTGCAAGATTAGCTTCTTTACTAAATTTAGTTTATACTTTCATAGCAAACAGAAGAAATGAAAAATTAGCATATTTCTGCAATTTATTCTGTGCCTTTCAGTATAGGTTTGAAAGATACATTAATTTCACAGCAAACAAGAATGATTCTTTTCAAAACATGAATAAAGGTTTAGACCCATTAGACATGGAAGAATGGTGATTAATTCTGTTCATTATTATAAGTAAAAGCACCTCTTCCCTGTTCACTCACTAAAAAGCTTAAATTTTCTTCACCATAGCATGTATGAAGTCTTGCTTCAAATCTTATTCCGCCATATTGTCCTAACATTCCATATCTTCCGGTATTGTGCATATTTCCAATTATATTTTCATCATCGAACCTTACTTTGAAATCATTCTTTTCAGCATAAAACATTTCAGTAGCTAATGCTATAAGCCTAAATCTATTTTGCATAGATATTCTTGTCGAAGTTTCTAAAAAAGTAATTCCCCATACTCTGTCTCTCATTTCATTTAATAAATAAAAAACTTTTTAACTTTAACTTTTTTCATAACATTCCTCTTTATGTAAGCATTTCTCACATTTATTTTTATTCAACGTCTTTTCAAAATTATTCTTCTCAAAAGATTCCCTCATTTCATTTAAAACACTTAGCAAATATTCCTTCATTTTATCATCATAAGGAATAAAAAAAGGCTCATTCTCTGAATATTGTATAAATCCATTCTCAACTTTCTTTCCATCTTCTTCTAATAATAAACAATAAGAAATTAACTGCATTAAATGAGAAAAATAAGGCTGTTTAGGTTTTTTGCTTCTTTTAACAATTAAAGGAAAATATTTTCCTTCTTTCTCTAAAACAAAATCAGGCTTTCCAGCTAATTCATATTTTTCAGAAAATAATTTCTCACCTTCTTTTTTATTATATCCAATTAACTCCTTAGTCTTATATTTTCTATTAAATTTTAAAAAATAAACAATTAAGGCAAATACTACAATAATTTCAATAACAATAATAGACATATTGCTCCTATTATAATTAAGATTAAACTAGAATTATCCTTTTCTTTAGTATAAACTTGTTCTTTTACATTATTAAAATTCAAACTTTTAGGACAATAAAGAAATTTTACAATCTCGCTTGATTTAATTATTCTCATATTAATTTTAAAAATTCTTCAGGTGTAATTATTTTTATATTTTCAAATTGTTTTAATAAATAAAAATCATAAGTAATTATGAAATCAGAATTTCCAGTCCAAAATGTTGCAGATACTAAAATATTAGTGTCAGTTGTTACCTTCATTTTTTCTCATTTTATGAATTAACTCAGTAACATCTTTTTCTTCTATCTTTTTCTTTGCTTCTTTTAATGGCCTTGTTAGTTCTTCAAAAGTTTTCATCTGCACCTTCTTCATAATTAAAGAATCACCACTTAAAAAAAACAATATTTTGTTGCCTTCTTTTAGCCCCATTTCTTCTCTTATATTATTAGGAATACATATTTGTCCCCTAGCACTTACAGTTCCAAGTTCTATTTTTTCTTTCATTTTAAATCCTATCTTACTAATAAGATACATCTTACTTATAAAACTTTCTATTTAGAATACCCGAATTCATTATGTCCAAATTGGATTAACAAATCAACTTTTAATTTCTCTAACTCATATGGAATATCACATCCACCAAAACAAGTATCAGCCCAGATTAAAACTTTAGCTTTAGTTTTCTCTTCTAAATAATTAGCTATTTCAAGTGCTTTTGG
>JAGVYZ010000025.1 GCA_018303025.1 Candidatus Woesearchaeota archaeon | reverse complement strand
AATATTTTTCTTTTATTATTATTTATGAGATTTGATGATGCAACGCTAGATAATCTAGCACAACTAAGAAAGGATGGTACAGATATTAGGGATTTACTAAAATTGTACCCTGATGGTTTAATATATATTGTTTTAGGATTAAAAGATGACCCTTCTGCTTTTTAGGTGATAAATGCTTTTTTTGATATTGGTGCAAGTATTGATTCTTATGTAAAAGAGTTAGATCTTGGAAATATTGATTCTAATACTCTCAGAACAGCAAGAGGAATGATTATGGATTTAAATGGCGGAAAATTTCATGATACTGGTACAATAGAAAAAAGCAGAGCATATGTTTTGGATGAAACACATAGAATAATGGTTTATGATTCTCTTGAAAAATCTTTAGATAATTATAAAAAAGAAAGTACTGCGAGAGACAGGATTTGAACCTGCGTAGGCACTAAGCCACAGGATTTCTCTTCCATGTTGGAAAACTTAAGTTTGGCAGCAATTTTTTCTTATTGCTCCTGCCCGTCTTGAAAAATACTACATTTTCATTAGTATCTTTTTCCAGATTCCGGGCTAAATCTCCGGCACTCTCGCATTAATATTGTGCCTTATGCAAAACTTATAAAGGTTTTTCTTTTGCCAAAAACCAAAAGAAATTTATAAAAGGGCAATATTTGACTGTTGTGGAAGCAACTTTAATTTATGTAGGAATAGACTTATTTTTGTTATTTAGTGTTTTTATTGCTTTTTTTGCTTATTTGCCTTATTTTTTCAAACAAGCTACTAAGATAAATAATGCTTGTATTTGCTTTATAAGAAACCATGAAAATTCTTTTAACTTATTTTTCATACTTTTATATGTTATAGAGCAAGTATTCCTTATAATTGCAACTTATTACTTTGAAAATAATATTTCTATTTTAAAATTAATAATAAGTGTTTTTGCTTTATTAGTGCTAACAACTGCTTCTATTCAAAAGTTGATTTTAGATATTAAGATGCAACAAATCAAATTATCTTTAAATAAATCAAATAGAATTATTGCAGTTTATAAGTATAAATATTCAGATTTAATATCAAAAATAGAAAATTCAAAATGATAAAATAATTCTGTCGTTTTCTTTTATAATTTCATCTGCTTCTTTATTAAGAGCTTCTATTTCTTTCTTGAATAATTCAATATCTGCATTGGTCATTTTAACCTCTTTTTTATTATATTTTATTTATATTTAAGACTATTTAACTACTTTACAATTTGTCTTTCTTTAGTTCCTGGCTTAAAACCTTAACTGGAGATGAAACAAAGTGATGAATACAGTAACCTAGGAATTGTGGATTATTTTGGCATTGATATCCAAAATCATTGATAAACCTACATTTGTACTTTGAAATTCTGCAATTTGGGCAATAACCATGTTGTGACATTTTAGAGCCATCTGGCAGGTAATATTTCTTGCATTTTACACATAATTTTTTGAATAGTATTTTTGCCATTTAAACTGATAAGAAAATAGGTTTTAAATAGATTTGCTAATTAATTTTAAAAAAATAATTTTTTCTTTAAAAGAAAACATTAATTAAAAGAAACAAAAAAACAAAAAAAAATTTAAGAATTTAGGAATATAATTTACCTAAAACTTTTTGTGATTCTGGTAACAATCCCTGCAATATACAGGTCTTTGCTTGCCTTCTGCATCTGTGCCTGGTTTGAAAGGAACTTCACATTCTTTTCCACAATCAGCGCATACTGCTTTGTGCATTTCTCTTGGGCCGAAATTATTTCTAAATCCGCCTGGCTTTCTATTACCGCCGCCAAATCTTCTATCGTTTTCCATTTTATTTTTTTTCACCCTATATGGTTAGTTATACAATGAAGAAACTCCATTATATACTAAAAATATGGAGAAATTAGGCTATTTAAAGATACCTGTTTTGGGTTTCATATTTCTAAAGCCCTGAGAGAGATTTGCACTCCCGACCTGATGACCTTTCCCTATGTAAAAAAATTATCTCGTATTTTCTAATGCTTTTAAGACTACTTCTTTATCAACATATGTAACATATGCACCATCAAAAGAATGCATTTTTCCTATCTCTGTGGGAAGACAATATCTTGCTTTTCCACCCTTTGCTTTTTTATCTTTAAGTGTTAGCTCAATTATATCTTCATTAAATATATTAATTGGAATTGTAACGGGCAATCCTGCTTTTCTAAGTAATCTTTCTTGTCTTTCTAAATGCCTATCTGAAAAGTATCCTAAGTCTCTTGAAATTCTTCCTGCTATCATCATCCCTATTGAAACAGATTCTCCATGAGATAATCTAAAATCACTTAAACTTTCAATTGCATGACCTGCTGTATGCCCATAATTCAATATTCTTCTTAAACCCTTTTCATTAGGGTCAATTTGAACCACTCCTGCTTTAATTTGGCAATTCATTCTTGCTATTTCTAAATAAACTATAGAATTTCTTTGAACTAATAAATTAATATTCTCCTCTATACCATCAAAGAAATCTTTTTCTCTTATTATGGCATGTTTAATAGTTTCTGCAAGTCCATTTTTATATTCTGAATCAGGAAGAGTTCTTAATGTTTCTACGTCTATGTAAACTCTTTTTGGTTGATTAAATAATCCGACAGCATTTTTCAATACTCTTTGATTATCTCCATTTCCTATGACTATATCTACTCCTGTTTTTCCACCAACAGATGAATCTGCATGTGCTAGAAAGGTTGTAGGTATTTGAATAAAAGGTATGCCTCTATTAAATTTTCCAGCAATATAACCAGCCATATCTCCAACAACCCCGCCACCAAGAGCCAATACTACTGAATCTCTTCCATAACCTTTATCTAACATTTCAACAATTATTCTCGTACAATTATCTTCAGTTTTATTTGATTCTCCTGCTTCAAAAGAAAATACATCTGTTTTAAGTCCTTGTTGTTTTAAAGCTGTTTCTAAATCTCCAGCGTGGAATCGTCTGACATTAGAATCAGTTACTATAGCACATCTAGAGCCTAGTTGAAATTGTTTTAAATAGTCTGCAACTTCTGGAAATAAATTTTCTCCTATTCTAATATCATAAGAATCATCAATTTCCCTTTTCAATCTTACTTCAACAGTTAATTTTTCTGCCATTTTTATCTCTTATCATAAAACTCTCTTTCCCGTAGGTCTATTTCATTGGAAAGCAGGATTTTTAAATATATGACTTTTCCATTTTCAGAAATATAATATACCCAAGAATATAAGCTCTTGCTGGGAATCGAACCCAGGACCCCCATCTTACGGGGATGGTGCTCTACCAACTGAGCTACAAGAGCAAACTGGAAAATGCTTAATATTATTAAAAAAGGTTTTTTTATATACTTAATGTTTTTAGATAAGAATGTCTAAGAAAATCTATGAAAAGAAAGGCCTTTATTTTTTTGCTGGTTTTATGTTTTTTTGACAGTCTCTACAGATTGCTGTTGTTTTTCCTTTAACTTTCATTATTGTACCCATTAGCTTGCCGAGAAAGGTTTCTTCTAGTTCTCTGCCACATTTATCGCATTTAGGTCGTGCCATAAACTTGGTATAATCTAAACACTTTTAAAGATTATTGAAGTGAAGAAAATATGGTAAAAAGGATAGCTATTGTGGAAAAAGACAAGTGTCATTCAGAGAAATGCAACTGGTTATGTCCTAAAAAATGCCCTGTAAACTTGGATGAAGTTGAATGCATCTCTAAAGATAATGAGAAAGCAGGCATAGATGAAAAGTTATGTGTTGGATGCGGAATATGCCAGAGAATATGCCCTTTTCATGCTATTCAGATTGTCAATTTGCCTTCTGAATTGAAAGAAGAACCTATTCATAGATTTGGAAAGAATAGTTTCAGACTTTATAGATTGGCTTTGCCTAAGAAAGGAATTGTTACTGGTATATTAGGAAGGAATGGAATTGGAAAAAGCACTGCTTTAGGAATATTAGCTGGACAGTTTATTCCTAACTTAGGTGATTATAAAACAAAAGAATTGAATTATGATAATTTAATTGAGAAAAATTCAAATAATATTTTGGGAGAGTATTTTAGGAATTTAAAAAACAGAAAAATAAAAATTTCTTATAAGCCACAAAGAGTTGAGCTATTAACTAAACTATATAATGAAAGCGTGAATGTTTTATTGAAAAAAATTGATGAGAGGAATATTTCTGATGTTTTAATTGATGAATTTAATATGGACAATGTTCTGAAAAGAAAGTTAAATGAGTTATCTGGCGGAGAATTACAAAAGGTTGCTATTATTGCTACTCTTGTTAAAAATGCTGATGTTTATTATTTTGATGAGCCAATGACTTTTTTAGATGTTGTTACTAGAATAAAGGCTGCTAAAATGATTAAAGAGTATACTAAAGAAAAAGCATGTTTGGTTGTTGAACATGATTTAACATCTTTAGATTATATTTCTGATGAGGTACAGATTGTTTATGGAGAAGCTGGTGCTTATGGTGTTTTTTCAAATGGAAAAAGTGTTTCTAAAGGCATTAATGATTATTTAGAAGGTTATTTATTAGAAGAAAATGTAAGATTTAGAGATTATTCTATAAAATATTCTAAAGTTGCTATGACTAAAGATGTGCAAAGAGAGACTGTTTTTGAATTTCCTGAGATAAAGAAAAAATATCCTGGTTTTGATTTAGATGTAAAATCAGGAAAATTGCATAAAGGTGAGGTATTAGCTATTATGGGTGCTAATGGTTTAGGAAAAAGTACTTTTTTGAAAATATTAGCTGGAATTGAGAAAGCTGATAATGTAAAACTTAATAGAATTAATTTTAGCTATAAAGAACAGGTTTTAATGCAGGATTCTGAGTTAAGTGTTGAAGAGTTTTTTAATGAACATAAGGTTGAAATGAGCTCTGGATGGTATAAGCAGAATATTTTGGATAAATTAGGAATAGGAAGAATATTATTAAATAAAATGAATGAACTTTCTGGCGGGGAATTGCAAAAAGTTCACATTGCTTTAGCTTTATCTAAAAAAGTTGATTTAATTCTATTAGATGAACCTTCTGCATTTATTGATGTTGAAGACAGATTAAAAGTTGCTGAAATCATTAAAGAGTTTACTGTTAAAAAAGAAGTTTCAACTATTGTTGTTGACCATGATGTACAGTTTATAGATTATTTAGCTGATTCATTGCTTGTTTTTTCTGGTGAATCTGGAAAACACGGACATGTTGAAAAAGCATTAGATAAAAAAGATGGAATGAACCAGGTTTTGAAATTGCTTGATATTACTTATAGGATTGACAAAACATCTGGAAGAAGACGAATTAATAAACCTGATTCTGTATTGGACAGGGAGCAAAGGAAAAAGGGAGAATATTATTACATATAGAATTTTTTAAATACTAGATTTTATTGTTATTTTTAGAGGTTTATTAAAAAGAGATGAAACTTAATAGGTTTAAATATAATGTAAGTTCTAAGATTAGACTTTTTATAATATTAATCATCTTAATTTCTTTTTTTATATTTTTGGTTTCTATTCAGAATATTAATTTTGAACAGAAGAGTCTTTCTGAAATATTTAATTTAAATGAAAATGCTTATACTGGAAATGCTATTCTTGAAGGCGAAGCAGAGTATAGTAAGACTGATGCTGATATAAATTCACCTGTTTTTACTTCTGTTTATCCTGAAAATAATACTATTGTTTATGTAAATAATGTATCTTTGAATGTTACAACTTTTGATGAAAATAATCATTCATTGATTGTTAATTGGAATAATTCACTTGTTTCATGGTGGAGAATGGATGACTTAAATGCTTCAAATGATTCTATGGATTATTTAGGAATAAACAATGGTTCTGCTTTAAATGGGGCTGTCTATAATACTTCTGGAAAGTTCAATGGTTCTTTTAGTTTTAATGGGAGCAGTTCTATTGAAATTAAAGATTCAAACAGTTTAGATTTTTCTGATGAAATAACAATAAGTGCTTGGATTAATCCTTATTTTATTGTCAATGAGGCAATATTTGGTAAAACAAATGCTTATCAGTTAAGACTTGTTAAATCTGGTTCTACTTTGCAACTCAGGGGAGTTGTTTATGCTGATGAGGTGTATAATGATATTACTGCTACTGGGGCAACTAAAGCTATTACAAACTTAGATACGTGGTATCATGTTGGCATGACTTATAAAAATAATTCATTTAATCTTTATATTAATGGAACTAAGGTAGTAAATATTACAACTTTAACTGGTGCTATTGCTGTAAATACGCAAAAGGTTAATATTGGGTCTTTAGGAGCTTCTACTTATTTTAATGGTTCTATTGATAATATAATGGTGTTTAATCGTGCTTTAGATTCTGAAGAGATTGCTTCTATTTATAATGCATCTATTTATTCACATATATTTACTAGCATAAGTGATGGAAATCATTCATATAAATTATATGCAGAAGATATTTATGGCAATTTAAATGAAAGCTCTTATAATTTTCAGGTTATAGATGATGTAACTACTCCTTTAGTCTCAATAATTTATCCAGATAATCTTACTTATATTGTAAATGTTTCAACTTTGAATTATACTGTTTCTGATTTAAATTTACAGGCTTGCTGGTATTCTCTGAATAATGGTGCATTAAATACTACTTTTAGTTGTGGGAATAATCTGACTGGCTTAAGTTCTAATGAAGGAAACAATGTTTGGTGGATTGGTGCTAATGATAGTGCAGGAAATAAAAATTCAGAATCTGTAACTTTTTACAAAGATACAATCTTTCCTAATTTTACAAACTTAGTTAATTTTTCAATTTATAACAATCAATCTATTTCTTATGATATTAATGCTGATGATGCTTCTGGTGTAAATTGCTTTAATGTTAATGATACTTCACATTTTGAAATTAGCTGCACTGGACTTTTAAGAAATATAAGTTTGCTATCTGTTGGAACTTACTATCTGAATATAAGTGCAAATGATGAATTAAATAATCTTTATACTGCTGTAATTTATGTAATTGTTAATCAAAGTGCTTCTCCTGTAATACCTTCTGGAACTACTGGAACTACTGGGAGTACTGGAGGAAGCACTAGTACTTCTGTTGTTGGAACTTCTCTTTCTGGTTTTTTAATAAGTCCTGATATTATTAAAACAAGTTTAAAACAAGGTGAAACTAAGAGAGAAACAATTAATGTCACTAATACTGGAAGCAATGATATTACTATTAATGCTGAGATTCAGAATTTAGGAAAATTTGCTATTTTGGATTATGAAAGCTTTTTATTAAAATCTGGAGAAACTAAAGTTTTGAATCTGGATATCTATGCAAAAGAAAGTGAGATTGCTGATGCTTATCTTGGAAGGATTATTTTTACTGGAGATAGTTTAAATAAAACTATTAATTTAATTATTGAAATTAAGGAGAAAAAACCTTTATTTGATTTGAAGATAGATATTAAAGATAAATATGTTCCGAGAGATGGAAAAGTTAAGGCTGGAATTAATTTATTGAACTTGGGAGATATTAATAAAATAGATGTTGTTCTTTATTATGCTATAAAAGATTTTAATGGGAAAATATATACTTCTAAAGATGAGAGCATAGCTATTGTAGACAAGTTAGATATTACTCGAGAAGTTGAGATTCCTAAAGATATTGAATTAGGAAAATATACTCTTTATGTGAAAACAAGTTATGGCAATATAACTGCTACATCTGCTGATGATTTCAATGTTGTTGAAGAGGCAAATTTGTTGACGTATATTCTTTATGGTGTAATTTCTATTTTGATATTATTATTAATGATAATGTCTTATTTAACTTTGAGAGCTTTGAAAGAATAAGTTTATATTACTAATCTTTAAAGAATTATTATGGGACAATTGCCTTTTGAGAAAAGAAGCAAGGAAATTTACATAAAGAAAGAATGCGAGACTGACTGGAACTATGGGCAAAATCCTAATGAAAGAAGTGTTAAAGAACTTCTTGATTTTGGAATTATTAATTTAAATAAACAACAAGGACCATCTTCGCATCAGATTTCGGATTATGTAAAAAGAGTTTTGCATGTAAATAAAGCCGGTCACTCTGGGACCTTAGTAAATTTTTGAGGAAATCCTAATGTAACTGGTGTATTACCTG
Organism: Candidatus Woesearchaeota archaeon; assembly: GCA_018303025.1. Lineage (GTDB taxonomy): Archaea > Nanobdellota > Nanobdellia > SCGC-AAA011-G17 > GW2011-AR20 > JAGVYZ01. The sequence continues at coordinate 31,188 of JAGVYZ010000025.1, read as the reverse complement.
TTGCTCTAGGCAGAGCTACAAGAATTGTATTATCTTTATTAAAATCAGGAAAAGAATATATTTGCTTAATGCATTTGCATGATGATGTTTCTATTTCTAAGATTCACAAAACAATGGGTTCTTTTGTTGGAAAAATACGACAAACTCCTCCATTAAAAAGTGCTGTCAAGAAAGAGGAGAGGGAAAGAGAAATTTATTATTTAGAGATTTTAGAAATTAAAGACAAAGATGTTCTATTTAAAGTTGGATGCCAGGCTGGAACTTATATCAGGACATTATGCATTGCTATTGGAAGAGAATTAGGAACAAGAGCACATATGCAACAATTAATTAGAACAAAAGCAGGTGCTTTTACTGAGAAGGACTGGGTTAATTTATTTGAATTAAAAGATGCTTATGAATTTTACTTGCAGGGCAATGAGAAAGAAATTAGAAAGGTAATATTACCTATTGAAAGAGCTGTTGAACATCTTCCTAAAATCTGGATAATGGATAACTCTGTTGATGCTCTTTGTCATGGAATTGATTTGAATATTCCTGGAATATGCAAATTAAATAAATTTGAGAAAGATGAATTAGTTGCTGTTATGACTTTGAAAGATGAATTAGTTGCTATTGGAAAAGCTGTTTTAAATTCTGATGATGTTTTGAAAGAAGAGAAAGGAAAAGTTGTCAATGTTCATAAAGTTTACATGAAGGCAGAAGTTTATCCTCATGTGAAAAGAAATATTTAGGCTTTCCATAAATAATTAAAATAGTTTTTATATGAAAAAGCAATATCTTTATTTTTTATTATTATTATAATTGGTTTATCTTTTATTAAATGAATAGAGATATAATCTCCAAAAATAGTTGTCGTAGATTCGCTGTGTACCTTCAAAAATTTAAACTGAAACTTTTTTATTTTATTCTTAAAGTTTTGTTCATATTCTTTGCTTGCAATTATCTTTATTTTAATTTCCTTATTTTCAATTTGTTTGATTATACCCGGGATTTCATATAATTGTGTAAATACTTTTCCTGTAAAACCAAAAGATAAAATTTCTTTTTCTTTCAAAGCCAGATTAATGAAATTTCTTAAACCATTTTTTCCTTCATAAACATTGATATTTACTTCTTCTTGTTTTTGTTTACTAACTTTTTTTAAATCTTCAATCAATTCTATAATTAGAAATTCTTTTGACTTTATTGAATTTAACAGGTTTTCTGGATTTGCACATGAAAATATTTTTTTGTTTTCTTTTTTAATATAGGTTACCTGCCCTTTTTCTATTAAATGATTTAATATAGTGTAGGTTAATGTCCTATCTATTCCTAATTCCTTAGCTATCTGGTTTGCTGAAGATTCTCCTTTTTTTGATAGCTCTAAGTAAACTTTTGCTTCATTTCTTGTTAATCCTGATTCTAATAGTTTTTCTGTTATTTCCATAATTCTATGCTTAGTTTTGAGATTATAAATGTTGTTATTTTTAATAACAACTTAGATTTAAATATGTTCAAACTTTTAAGTAGTTACTATGAACCTACATCAAACTATAACAAACGCGAAACACTTTCTTTTTTCAGAGAGAGATACAGGCGGGTTATGGCGAGATTTTTATACTGATACTCATGGGGAAAGTATAGACTGGATAAGTGCTTATGTAGGAAGGTCATTATTAACTGCTGGCGTTAGCTTTTCTGAATTAGAAATAACTGCAAGTAATCTTTTAGATAGGCAAGGTAATGAAGGTGGATGGGGATATAATGAAAAGATATTTCCCGATGCTGATTCAACAGCAAATGTGATACTATTCTTATCTTATTTTGAAAATGAAAATGAAATTTCAAGAGCAAAAAGGTTTTTATTAAGACATCAACATCCTGATGGAAGTTTTGGAACCTATGTTCCTAAATTAATAAGAAAATATAAAAGAATACCTGAAGAAATGTCTATAGATGGATGGTGTTCTGGAGTTCCTGAAATTACTGCTGTTGCACTTGAAGCTCTTGGAAATAATGAAAGAGCTATTGCATATCTTAAAAGTTCACAAACAGAGCAAGGTTATTGGAGGTCTTATTGGTATACTAGTGATATAAATTCAACTACTAAAGCAATAAATTCAATTAGAGATAAAGAAAATTGCAGAGAAATGATTATTAGAGCTAGAAGATGGCTTATTGAACAAGTTGAGTCTATTGAAATTCCTGTTTATCTTGCATTTTTATTAGATGGAATTAGAGGTGAACAGGAATATTCTGGTGAATTTTATTCTGGAATTGACAGATTAAGTAAAATGCAAAAAGATGATGGAAGTTGGGAATCTTATCCAATATTAAGATTTCCTTTACCTTCAAATACAGAACCTTGGAAAAATTCTGATAGATGGAGAAAGGATTCTAAGGATCAAAATAGGTTATTTACAACTGCAACTTGCTTGAATGTTCTTTCCAAAACTAAATTTCATATTTAACCAAGAAACATTCTTTGCTGGATTTTATTTTTAAGAAAGTTTGCAGGAAGTGCTTTAACTGCTCTGGATTTTCTGTTTTATCTAAAATTTTATCGTATTTTACTTTTGCATATTCTGGCTTTGCATAACTAATGTATTCTGAAAAATTAATATTGAATGAATTTGTTACTTTGTATTTTGCACCTTCTTTTGCAATATAATTTTTTTGTATGAATGAATTTAATGTGTCATAGATTTCTGAGAACTGGACTTGAGAACGAGAAAATATTTCAGCTGCTGTGAATTCTTTTAATGTTAAAGCTATATCAAAAATTCTTTTTTGCTGAGGAGAAAGTTCTACATTTGAAGTTATTTTTATTCCTTTTCCTGTTTCTAAATCTTTTATTATTTCTCCATTATTCAGGTTTATTAAAATATTAAAATCATTACAATTTAATAATAAACAAGGTGTTAAAATTGTTTTTACTTCTTTGTTTTCATTCATTATTTTAACATCTTCTAATGAATAATTTTGCTTAATTATATTTAATAATTCGCCTTCTTCAATATTTTTATAAGACATTGAAGCTATGTTTACTGATTCTCCACCATGCTTTGTCATTCTTGGACGAATTTCTGTAAATAAAGGGACATCTATGATTCCTGTTAACATGGCTGTACCTATTGTGAGATTTTTTATTTCTTCTTTTGTTTCTGATGTTATTCCTTCTACTGAATTTACAATTGAAGTTATATCATTTGGGTTTGTAACTTTTAGAATAATCTGGGTATTACACTGGGATAAGACTGATTTTTCTATTCTTGATGGACGTTGGGTTATTATGCATAATCCTAATCCAAATTTTCTTCCTTCTGCTGAAATCTGTCTTATTATCTTAGAGGATTTTACTTCTCCAAAACTTCTTTCTGGTATAAAGTTATGAGCTTCTTCTATTACTAGGAAAAATGGTGGGATGTTTGCTTTTTTTCTTGCTTCAAATAAATCATATAATAATTTGTAGACAACTACTTCCTGGACATCTGGGTCTAGTCCTTTTAAGTTTAGGATTGAGCATTTTCCTGGCTGAATTAATTCCTGCAAAGAAGTTGGCATGTTTGAGAAAATATCTAATTTTTTTATGTAATCTATTATATTTAATAAAGAGAATTTAGCTGGATTATCCTGCAAATCTAATTCTGCTATTAATGAATCAAAGTCTGGATTCTGGAGTTCTTTTAATGTTGTATAGAGAATTGTCTGTTGGATGTTTGAAAGTTTAGCTGGAAGTAATTGCATTAAATTTTGAGCTGAAATATTATACATGGATAATTTTAATTTTTTAGAATCTGGATTGTCTTCTGTGTTGACTGAATATTCCTGAATTTTATTTAAATATGCTTTTGGCTTTAAACCAAACTTTGCTAATTTTTCTACATCATTGCTTGGATATTTTAGTGAAGAATATTCACTATGTGGGTCGAGAATTAATAATGGAATGTTTAACTCCAATAATTCTTCTAATAAGACACCTGCAACATAACTATTATGTATTAAAATATTATTGGCAATAAAATTATGCTCTTCTGTTTCTAAATCATAAACATAATCATCATAATTAATTTTTTCAATAGAAATAATTTCATCAAAGTATAAATTATTTTTTATTAAGGATTTTAAGAAAGATAATCTAAACTTTACTTCTTGCAACTCTTTTGCTTTACTTAAGGCTATTTCTTCCAATCTTTTGCCAAATTTTAATAATTCAGAATATAAAATATTTCTTTCATTAGTGATATTGTTATAAATATAAGTTTTAGAATGTTTAATATCAAAGCATAAAGAAGATATTCCATATCCCAAGTTTAAACAAATATCTTTTATTTCTTTTAAAATTTCAATATGGTCTATTTTAACAATATACTCTATTTCTTTATCTTTTAAATTAATTAACTTTAATGCATTTTGAGCTAAAGGATAAATATTATTAGTTAAATTTGTTATTCCAAAAACCATTCTTCTTATAGTGGCTTCTGAAATAACAGCTTCTTGAGATAATTTATGAAAAGTTAAGCCACTGGAATGATACTCTTTTATATAATTCAATGCATATTCTTCATTGATTTTTGGCAATTTTTCATAAATAGAAATAGCTTTTTTGATATTTTTATCTATAAAACAATATTTTTCTTCAATATCTTCTAGTAACTTTTTCAGTGTTTCAATTGAAGGACACTTTTCTTTTCGTATATACGTATGAAATGTTTTAATTCTTGATTCGGATTCGTGCATATTTAATATATTGGTGATAACTTTTAAATTTTCAGAAATATTTGGAATAACTTCAATATTTGGATTTGATTTAAATCTTGAAAAATAATCAAGTCTTTCTTTTTTGTATTTAATCTTGAAATCTAAATTTTTACTCAATATTCTAAAATTTTTAGAACCATAGATAGTAATTTTGGGATATAATCTATTATTTACTTTCTTATATTTTTTAATTGGAACAATATTAAATCGCATAAACATAATTTCTAAATCTTCTATTAATCTTTTACTTGCTAAACTTATTTCTAAGCTTGGTGTATTTTTTGCTAAGTGGCCATCACAATCGACGAAACCTTCCAGAAAGCTAAAAATAATATCTATTTTACTAATCATAATCTCTTTAGGAATGAATTTAGTCCAACTGGAATTTGTAAATCCTAATCTTTGAAATGTTTTGCTTAAATATTTATTATTAATCCTAAATTCTATTGGTGTTGGCTTTAATGGTTCAATGTCAAATATTTTTTTAGTTAGATAAAGAAATTCTTTTTGTATTTCTAAATCTGAATTAGTGAATATCATTGTTTTACCACTGTTATGCCCTTCTGCTAAAAAATAAGCAAATAATTTAGCGAAATCTTTATCTATCTTTATTTTTGAAGGAATTCTTTTTGTATTTGCATATAAATAATCAATTTCTTTTTTGATTTCATTAAATTTTAAATTGAGTAATTCGCACATTTTTATTAATTCTACAATAGGAATACCTTCATTAAACCAATTTTGAAATCCACTATAAGAAATTTTAAAATTTTTAGAAAATTCTTTTAAACTTAATTTTTTATTATTTAATTTATCTTTAATTTTTTCATTAATCTCTTTATTTTTTACTTTTATTCCATATTCTTCTTTCCAGATATTAATGATATCAATAATTTGTTCATTGCCACGGATTTGTGGCATTGGAATGAGCAAAAAATCTCCTTTATTTAACTGATTTGCATTTTTCCAAAAGATAAATTCATTTAAAGTTGGCATCTGATGCTCTGCTGTAACTTCTATTTCTTTACCACTTCTAGTCTTGATTAAAATCAGATTTTCATTATATTTTCTTCTAGTAAATGCTTTTATTTTAGTTTTAACAATATTATTCTCCTGGTTTAAAGCATAAACTTTAAGATTTTCTTTATTAATTTTAGATATTTCTACATCTTCTTCAAAATAACTGCAGTCTTTTATATTTCTGTCTACAATTTTTCCTATTTCTTCACCAGAACCGTCTTCTAAAAATATTTTTGTTTTACGGCTTATACATTTACCTGAACCTGTTTTTGCTAAGATTGCTATGTGCTTGTTAAGCATTTTGTTTAAATCGAGATAAATCTTAACATTAGGATAATCCTGCAGATTTCCCATGTAAGCTGAGTTTTCTGTTTTTTTCAGGTTTAATGTTTCGTTTATGAAATCATCTGAAGCTATTAAAACTTCATTTCCTGGTTCTAATGGTGTTGATAATGAGAGTAATCTTCCTTCTTTTCTATAACCTATTATATTGCAGGAAGCTAATGTTTTTTCTGAATCTTTCTCTATTTCTGTTATTTGAGCAAGAATATAATCTGTTTTATGCATAATCTGAACATATTGGAACTTTTTTGGGTTGCCTGTAACTAAAAAGGAGAAGTTCAATGTTGTTGTTTTTCCTACTATTCTGCCTAAAATCATAATTTGAAACTTATTGTATAATTTATTAAGATTGTTGTTATCTTAAATATTCATAATCTTAAATATAGTTTAACAAAAATAAAACTTTAAATAATAGCTTTTTTTAACTTCTTTATGAGATTTAGAAATATAATGCCATTAATTCTTTTAGCTTATTTTGGATGTGGTGAACCTACCCCTACAATTCCAAAACCTAATGTTGCAGAAGGAGCGAGATACATGAAAGGCATAGTAATGAAAGAAGCTGGTTCTTTGCCTGGTTTATTAGAATCAAGTGGTGCTGTTTTTGGAAATGAATCTGTGAAATTAGGAGAAAAAAACTATGCTTTAACTATTAAAGGCGAGGATGGGAATTTATATACTGCTGAAGTTGTTGAATCAATATATCCTGATAATCGTCATAACAGTAATGGCAGAGAAAGATTCTCTGATGCAAATAGAACAATGATTGCATTTGCTACAGCTGTTGATTCTGGAACTCAAGTTGAATTTGTAAACATGTATATAGACTTGATTAGTAAAAGAAATGGGATTAGGGATTCTGATTTTCATTGGGAAATTGATACTACTTACACTATTGGAGAAAGAGAGCATAGAATAGGAAGATTAACAACTGCTGAAATAAGGGTATTAAATTAATAAAGATTTATTTATATTTTTTAAGTGGAATAAATTTAAAAATACTGATTATAAGTAAAAAAGCATGTCAAAGATAATGTTTTTGAATCAAAGTGCTTTACTTGATGGTGAATTTGACGGAAATCTTTACAGGGTTAGATTTATTTCTGGAATAAATGAAACCTTTGATGCATTAAGGCAAAAAGGAATGAAAATCGTTTTACTTGCAAAAGACAAGAGTTTGGCTGTGAAAATGCAATCTGAGTTCAAATTTGATTATATTATAGGAAATAATTTTGTTTCTCAAGGTTCTAATATGAATGAATTAGCTGGAAAAGACAAGGCAACTATTGTAAAAGAGACATGCAGAAAATTAAATGTTCATTTTGGGGAAGCTGTTTTTTTAGGCAATGAAGGAGATGACTTAAAGGCAATGCTTACTTGCGGAATGGGAATCTCTTTTAACAGCAAAGAAATGAGCCTGGATACTGAAGCTGATGTTATTATTAAAAGAGGCGAGTTAAGACAGATTTTAACCAGAATTAAATAATTTTTTAAATTGCTTTGTTTGTTTAATTTTATGGAAATTATTAAAATTGATAAGAATTCTGGAATTCCTTTATTAGGGGTATTACCTTTTGGGATTATTGACAGGTATCATAATTCTATGATTCAGATAAGAGCTACTACTTTATGCAATGCTAATTGTGAATTTTGTTCAACTGATGCTGGTGTAAACTCCAGATTTCATAAGATTAATTATGAAGTTGAACTTGATTATTTACTTGAATGGTTTGAATATGTTGCTAAATTGAAAAAAGAAAAATTAACTGTATTTTTAGATTCTGTTGGTGAACCTTTAATGTATGCTAAGTTTTTAGAATTAGTTAAAGGAATTAAGGAATCTGGTTTAAGTGAGAGGATTGTCACTGTTACTAATGGAATTTTACTTGACAAGAAAAAGATAATTGAGCTAAAGAAAAATGGATTAGACCAGATTAATTTAAGCTTGCATACTTTGGATTATGAAAAAGGAAAAAAGTTTTTTGGAATGCAAAATTATGATGTGGATAAAATAAAAGAAACTTGCATTGAAATTGTTAAAAATGGAATAGAATTATGGCTAGTTCCTGTTTATTTGCCTGGTGTAAATGACAAAGATATTGAAGAAATTATTTTATTTGCTAAGGAGATTAATGCGAAAGTTGGACTGCAAAAATATGAAAAACACAAAATGGGCAGAAAGATAAAAGCAAAAGAGGAAACATTCTTTAAATTTTACAGAAAACTTGAAGAATTAGAAAAGAAATTTGATTTTAAACTTGTGTATAAGGGGAATGAGTTTAAGATTAAGAAAGCTGAAAGAGTTCCTGTTGTTTTTGAAAACAATGAAAAAATACAAGCTATTGTTAAATTAGAAGGATGGTATTCTGGACAGAAAATTGGGGTTGCTAAAAACAGATGTGTTACTATTTTAGATTGTGATAAAGGAATAAATTCCAGAATTAATGTTATTATAAAATCCCATACTGACGGGATTTATTTGGCTAAATAATTGTTCTAAATTTTTAGTTTGAAATAAGAAACTATTTAAACTTGATAAGCTTTAGATAATTAGATAATTTCTTAGGTTTTGACAATAAAATATGAGGATACGATGAAATATACTACCTATCATGGCAGGGTAAGAAGTTCTTTTGGTAAAACACCTTTGCTAAATTATATTATTCAATTAAAAGCAGAGGCTAGCATTGCCAGAGCAATCATTCAAAATGAAAATGATGACGTGTATTTTCATAAAAGATCTTCTAATTCCACATATTATCCTAATGCTTTAGATTTACCTGGTGGAAAAAGAGAAAGAAGATGGTTTGCATATGAAGATTCAGGACAAAGGATTTATACTGAAGATGATTTAAGAAATTTACATAGGGGAAGAATAATATTTCTTGGTTATGAAAGTCCAATAGAAACATTAGTCAGAGAAGTTTGGGAAGAAACAGGTTTAGAAATTGTTAAAGCTGTTCATATAATAGAAGGTTTTGAAGAAGGATTGAATGCAAAACTTTATACTTATTATTTTTTTGTTGTTGATGTTAAAGGTGATTTAACTTCATTAAATGGATTTTGGCTGCCACCAAATCATCTGCCACCACTGAAATATGCCTTCAATAATGATGTTTTTGTAAGAGATGCTTATAAGAAAGGATATCTTCGTAAATCAATAAGGATTTAAAGATTTTTATTCTTAATTATAATTGATAATAAACCAGGTATGAGTTAAGCAAAGAAGAGGAAGAAACCTTAAAATCCGCTATTTTATGATACATCACGAAGTAATGCAAAATGAAGAAGGACAAATTCTTTTTTCTAAAAGAACTGCGAGGGCAACATCTTTTCCAAGAAGATGGACTTTGCCTGGTGGAAAGGTTGATATTATTGATATTCTAGAAGGTAAACGAGATGACTCTATAGGTCCTGAAAAAGATTCTTTGGTCCTAAATATTCCTCTTCCTCCAGGAAGGCGCTATGAAAATATTTTTTTAGCTTTTCAAAGAGAGATGTATGAAGAATTTGATGTAGAAATTGTAAGAGCACATGAAGTTTTATTGGTGGATGAGTTGAGGCATAAAAAAATTGAATTTAGTGATTCTTCTAAAATTCTTTATCATAATAGAATTTTAATTGTTGATGAATGGAAAGGTGAAATAAATATGAATAAAGCTGAATCATCAGATTATGGATGGTTTCATCCAGATTTATTACCTCCTTATAGATATGCTTATGGGAGTGATGAAATTGTAAATTTTTTATTTTATTCAGGAATGTTGAAAATACAACCAACTACTTTGATTGGTGGAAGTGGATATACAAGAGCACGAAAAGATTGATAATCGATAGTTTTAAAATAACTTTTTTTATTTTCTTGAGATGCGAAATGGGCCAATTGTTATTGTAAGAGCTGTACTTGAAGATTTAGATAGGAGAATATTATTATTAGAAAAATCTCCTGGAAGGTTTGAATTACCAGGTGGAAAGGTAAAATATAGGGAAACTTTAGATGAAGCTTGTTTCAGGGAAATAAGAAAAGAAACAGGCTTTATCTTAGAAGCATTTGAATGCTTTTTATTTAATGAGCATATCCCTAAAAATGGTGGAAATAATCACCATATTACATTTTATTATGCTGCCCTTGTTTATGGAAAAGCAAGAATAAGCAATGAGTCCATAGGATTTAGATGGCTAGATTTTCCTTATAATTTTGAAGGAATAAACTTAGCTTTTGATGAACAAAAGGCTGTAATTGAATATATGTCAAGATTCAAAATTTAGTGAGCAACATTAATAACACATCAGATTGTGTCACTCACTAAATAATAAACTACAATAATATCATTGTTTAATTTGTATCGTTTACTAATTTAAAAATACTTTTAAACTCGCTTTTAAGTTTATTTTTTATGGTTTATATTGCATCTTGCTTAAAAGGACTGGAATTTATTGCAGAGAAAGAGACTAATGGAAAGAAAATTTATACTGGAAAGGTTTTGTATTCCAAAGATAAAAAATTAAGGAGCTGCGAATATTCTTATGAATTATATGATTATTTTACTTTTAAAAATTTAGATGAAATTATTGAGAAAGCAAAAAAAATAAAATTTGACATACATGGTAGCTTTAAGGTTGAATGCATTAGAGAAGGGGAACATGAGTTTAAGGGGGCTGATGTTGAATACTCTATTGGGGACTTAATTGAAAATAAATGCGATTTGAAAAATCCTGAAAATGTAATTGTTGTTGATATTAAAGATTATTATTGTTTTATTGGCAAAAATTTAACTAAATATAAAAGAGGTTACAGAATAAGAACAAGTACTGATTGCATAAATGAAGAAGTTGCTTTTGCACTTTTAGACATTGCTGAATTTAAGGAAAAAGACTTTCTTTTTGATCCAAGATGCAAAGATGGAACACTTCTTTTAGAAGCTTTTGAGCTTAATGGAAAGAATTTATTTGGAATGGATGAAGATGTAAAAAATGCTTCTATTAATACCAGAATAAAAAAAGCTAATATTAAATTAGAGCAGGGAAACTTTGACTGGATTGATACTAAATTCAAACCAAAATATTTTGACAAAATAATTACTAAATTAGCTTCTACTTCTAAGAAAAAATCAGAGAGATTGGTTAATGAACTGTTAAATGAATTTTTGAAACAAGCTCAAATTGTATTAAAGAAGAAAGGGGTTATAGTTGTTTTATTGCAAAAAGATGAACTGTTTAAAGAAGCTTTGAAAAATTATAAGTTTAAGATTTTGGATGAGTATGAGATTTTATGGGGTGTAAAATACAAGATTTTAAAGTTAGGTTTTTCTAAATAAATGCTTATAAGTAAGCTTTTTATTATATTTTTATGAGAAACATAACTAAAACAATTTCTACATTTATAGGCGCAATTGGCTTGGGATTTTTAGCTGGATGTAGCAGTCCTGCTGAAAGAGCTGAGGATGCAACAATCTCTTTGAGAAAAGTTCAAAATATAAGAGCTGAATTTCAAGGATATTTTGCTGATAGATTTATTACTTCGGATGAGTGTAATTCTATTTATAAAACATTAAGTGGTTTAAATCCTGTTGAAAATGATTTTTCTTCAAAACTTTCTTTACTTGATACTGCATTTATTCAATTTGGTTATACTAGGGGTACGCAAATTACAATTAGAGATACATCTGGAAAAGAATATCCCTTGTTAATTCCCGGAAGACGAGTTGAAGATACTCCTGCTGCTAAAGTTGATAGTTTATTGGGAGCAGAAATTACATATTTGCGAGGAGTTATTGCTGAGAATAGAGTAAGTACTCGTTAATATTCTTTTTAAAATTCCTTTTTCTTTACATAAATCTTTAAAAGTTAGTTAGTGAATTCTTTTTTATGGCAAGGGATGTAATAGAAGAAAGAACAAATTTAGTTCCTTTGGTTTTTGATGGCAATAATTTTAAGATTGCTGATTATTCTCCTGTTGATGCTGGAAAATCTGTTATAGTTGTTGACTTGCGAGAATTAAGAACTGTTAGTTTAGGTTTAAAGTTTGCCTGGTGTCTTGAAGAAAGAAGAGATGAGGCAAATGAAGAAATTTTAGAACACGTTAATGCTTTACGGGGTGTTCCTAATGGGGCCAATGCTTATTTGGTTGGAAAATCTGAGGCACAGATGGGAGCAACATTTTTTCCTATTGGTTTTTATCAAATTGTAACTAGACTTTAAATTAAGAAAGTTATATAAATTAAGTCTCTTTTGGGTTTATATGGATGCTGAGAATAAATTAATTGAGCAGAGACTAGAGAAACTTAAAGAGATAAAAAGCAAAAAAATTAATCCTTATCCTTATACTTTTGACAAAAAGAATAATTCTAAACAAATTTTAGAGAAATATGCTAAATTACAAAAAGAAGAGAAGACTAATGATAATGTTTCTATTGCTGGAAGAATTATTTCATTAAGAAACATGGGAAAGATTGCTTTTTCTCATTTGCAGGACCAGGAAGGCAAGATACAGGTTTTCTTTAATGAACAAGGCACTAAAGACTTTGAGGTTTTGAAATTGATTGATTTAGGTGATATTATTGGGGTTAAGGGAAAAGTGTTTTCTACTAAGACTGGAGAGATAACTGTAAATGCCGAACATTTTGAAGTTCTTTGTAAATCAATAAGACCATTGCCTGAGAAATGGCATGGATTAAAAGACCCTGAGATAAGATACAGGCAGAGATATGTTGATATGATTGTTAATCCTGAGGTTAAGGAGGTTTTTATTAAAAGAAGCAAGATTATTAATAGTGTAAGAGAATTTTTGAATTCTCGCGGTTTTATTGAAGTTGAGATACCTGTTTTACAACCTGTTTATGGGGGAGCGAATGCTAAACCATTTAAGACACATATTAATGCATGGGATTTAGATTTATTTCTTTCTATTTCACCTGAGCTTTATCTGAAAAGATTAGTTGTTGGCGGGTTAGAAAAGGTTTATACTATATGCAAGAATTTCAGAAATGAAGGTGTGGATAAATCTCATAATCCTGAATTTACAATGATGGAATGCTACCAGTCTTATGTTGATTATAATGAAATGATGAAGATTACTGAAGAATTATATGAGTTTGCTTGTAAAAAAGTTTTAGGAAAAACTAAAGTTGAATATCAGGGAAATATAATTGATTTCAAATCACCCTGGGAAAGACTTACTATGAAAGAAGCTATTAAGAAACATGTTAAGATTGATGTTGATAAACTTTCTGATGCTGAATTGAGAAATGAATTGAGAAATTATAATATTGAAACTAGAGAAGATTTTTCTCGAGGATTAGCTATTACTTTATTATTTGAAGAATTAGTTGAAGATAAGTTAATCCAACCTGTTCATATTATTGACCATCCTAAGGAAAGTAGTCCACTCTGCAAAGAGAAAAGAGGAGATAAAGAATTAATTGAAAGATTTGAATCTTATGCAAATGGGATGGAATTATGCAATGCTTATTCTGAATTAAATGATTCTGTAAAACAAAAAGAATTGTTAAATGAACAAGTTAAGAAAAGAAAATCAGGTGATGAAGAAGCTCATCCTATGGATGAAGATTTTATAAGAGCATTAGAATATGGAATGACACCTACTGGTGGATTAGGTGTTGGTATTGACAGAATGGTGATATTATTAACTGATTCTAAAACAATAAGAGATGTAATTGCTTTTCCTACAATGAGGCCTGAAGTAAGGACTTAACGTCCTTCACGAAGTAAGGATTGCATCCCTTACGACCCTGCACCCTTTACGAACCTGCTAAATCAATATTAAACGTCAACACTAGATTTATCTCCTAAATTATCTTTTTCTGCTTCTAATATTGGTGTAACTTCTCTATCATAAAATTCTTGAACCTGAGAAGGAGCTCTTCCTATAAATTTATGCACATCAACTTCTGCTTTTATTTCTGGCAAACTCATTCCTATCAAAGGATCACTTGCTAACATTTCCAATAAACGATTATCTGCTCCTGTCTCTTTAATTAATTCTGCTGCTTTTTGTGAATGTTGCCTTATTCTTTCATGAATTTCTTGTCTATCTTTTCCTGCTTTGACTGCTGCCATTAAAATATTTTCTGTTACCATAAATGGAAGTTCTAAATCTAAATTCCTTTTAATCATTGCTGGAAACACTGCTGGATTTTCCATAACATTCATTGCAAGATTTAAAACTTCATCAGCACCAATAAATGCCTGAGCAATATAATCTCTTCTTGGGGCAGAATCATCTAATGTTCTTTCTAAAAACTGGACAGAAGAAGTCATTCTTGCTTCCTGTACTCTAGCAAACAATCCTCTTGCTAATCCGCACATTCTTTCTAATCGCATTGGATTTCTTTTGTAAGCCATTGCAGAACTTCCAACCTGGTTTTTTTCAAATGGTTCTTCTAATTCTTTTCTATTTTGTAAAATTCTTGCATCTATTCCAAATTTATGAGCAGATTCTCCTATTCCTGCTAAAACCTGCAAAGTCATGCTATCATATTTTCTAGGATAAGTTTGACCTGTAACTATAAATGCATAATCTGGATTACATCCTAATTTAAGCAAAAATCTTCTTTCTAGTTCTACAACTTTTGCTTCATCACCTTCGGCAAGTTCAAGAAAGCTTGCCTGAGTTCCTGTTGCTCCTTTTAAACCGCGTAATCTCCAATTATCTTGTAAATCACTAACCTGATGATAATCTAAAACAAAATTTCCTGCCCACATAGCTGCTCTTTTTCCTAAAGTTGTTGGTTGAGCTGGTTGATAATGAGTAAATCCCAAACAAGCTAAATCTTTATGTTGAATTGCAAAATCTGCAAATAATTTAATTACATTGACTAATTTTGTTCTTACTAAATTTAATCCCTGATACATTTGCATCAACTCTGTATTATCTGTAATATCACAGGAAGTTGCTCCTGCATGAATAATTCCTGCTGCTTCTGGACATTGCTGTCCGAAAGCATAAACATGAGACATAACATCATGTCGTATTGTTTTTTCTCTTGCTTCTGCAACATCATAGTTAATATCTCTAGAAAATACTTTTAATGAATCAACTTGTTCTTGCCTAACTCCTGCAAGACCTAATTCATATTCTGCTTCTGCAAGTGCTATCCAACAATCTCTCCATGTTTCAAATTTGTGAGCATCAGAAAAAATAGGACTCATTTCTTTACCATATCTTCTGCCCAATAAACTGGAATATCTTGTTCTATCTTCTGTCATTTTAAAAATGAGCAAAGCACCTCTCTAATGTTGCTAGTAAAGCAATACCATATTCATTTGCTGCGTCAATAATTTCAGCATCTTTTATAGAACCTGCTGGCCAAACTACTGCTTTTACTCCTTCTGCAGCAACTGCATCAATACAATCTCTAGATGGAAAAAAAGCATCTGAAGACATTACACTTCCTTCTAAAGAATGTTTTTCTCGTCTTGCTTTTTGAATTGCCTGTTCCACTGCTCCAATTCTTTCTTGCTGTCCTGTTCCAACTGAAAGAGCTTGACCATTTTTAACAAAAACAATTCCGTTACTTCTAACATTTATATTAAGATACCAGGCTGTTAAACCATCCTGTAATTGTTGCTGTGTAGGAATAGTTTCTGCAATATGGGCTCCATTAGAATCTTGAACCATGGGATCTGTTATAAAATCTCCTGTAATCTCTATTTGTGTTAAATAAGGAACTTCAAATGTCATTGTACCATCAGCTAAAGTTCTTATATTCCACAATCCATTGCTAAGATTATCTCTTCTAAATTTTGGAAGATTTTTAAAAGCATCATAATCATATTTTGCTACTCTTATAGAATTATTTAATTTTCTTGTTCCTTCATTTCTTTTTAAAATTTCTAATGCTTCATTACTATAATGTGGAGCAATAACACATTCAACAAAACTTTGCATAATTTCTTCTGCTGTCTGTTTATCAACGAATGAATTAAATCCAACAACAGCTCCAAAGTGGCTTCTTTCATCGCACATCCTTGATAACCTGTATAATTCTGCTGTAGTTTCATCATTAGTTGTAACTTTAAAACCACAAGGATTAAGATGTTTCATTGCAACACAGGCTGGTTTACTAAAATATTTTAAAACATTTAAAGCCTGGCTCATATCTTGTAAATTAGTTAAAGATAAACCTGCTTTTCCACCTTTTAATAATTCTAAATTTCCTATGCAAAGAGGAGAACCAATAGGAAAATAAGCTGCAAATGGCTGATGAGGATTTGTACCATATCTTAAATCATAAGGAACTTTTCTTAGTTCAGTTTCTTGATTTCCAAAAGTTATTTTTACTGTTTCTGGAAAATTTGCTCCGATTGCTGTTTTATATGCATCTTTAAATGCTGAAACATCTGTTGGCATTTTATTTTTCTCCTAACATCTATTTTTTATAACTGGAATAATTTTTGAATTATCTTTAGACCTAATAACTGCTGCAACTCCGACTCTAAAATCCGCACCTGGACTTAGATATCCTGATCCGAATTTTGGTCCTAAAGCATGATAAAATTTTTCTAATATATCTGTTAAATTTCCTTCTATAACTAGGTCTAATGGTTCTCCAGCAAAACTAGGAATAACATGGCTTCTAGGAACATTTTGTCCTGTATAAGTTGAAATAAATTTTCCTTGTCCAGGAGAAAGAGGAAATTCAAAAAATTGTTTTTCTAAACCTCCTACATTTTTTATGATTGCAATTGCTGCTCTTTCTCTATGTAAAATTCCTGAAATTCTAGGAGTAAAATTTGGTGGATCTGGTTCATAAGATGTTAAATCTATAGGTTCTGGAGAGCCAACATAAACAGATTTAGAAAATGTAGCTGCTAAAAATTCAGATAAAGATGAACCTTCTTTTTTAGTTCTAAGAACATTATGAATTAAATCTGTTTGAGTTCCATTACCGACAATTAGAAAATCATCCACTGGAATTATTGCGTTATAAATTAATAAAAATGGATTTCCTTCTTGCAGAGTTTTTTGATTAGTCGGAAGAGTTTTTACTGCACCATCAAAAAACTCTAATTTTCTTGCTCTACTTGATTCGCTTCTTCCTGTTACAAAGTATACAACTATATCCTGAGCTTGCTCTGTTTGCCCAATTAAGAATCCTCTTCCTAAATATTCCTGATTACTTAACCAATTTAAATTAACAGTTACCATTTATCTTAAAAATCCTTTTTGTGCTAAAGTTTCTAAGACTGCTTCTCTTCTAGGTTTAGTTGTTATTTCCATTGTAGTTCCTGTTATTGTTTGTCTAATGTTAGCATATTTTCCTATACCTGCTCTTAAAAGTTCATCAGGCATCCAATATTCTGCTAAAGCTTTTTCATCTTTATGCAAGCCCAATGATTCAACATGGTCTCTGAAATGTTGTTTATCATCTTGTTCTGCTATCCATATATTTTTTTCTTCATCAAATTTGTATAATTTAGCATTCCAGAATCTTGATGAATCTGGAGTTACACATTCATCTATTAAAGCAATTCTTCCATCAGGTAAATAACCAAATTCCCATTTAGTATCAGCTAATAAATGTCCTTTTGATGCTAAATCAGAATGTATTGCATGATATAATGCCAATGATTTTTCTACTAAATAATCGATATCTTCTGCTCTTCTTAAACCAAATACTCTAAAATTTCTTCTAATTACATCTATGGTAAGTTTAGGATCATCTTCATTTGAATCTAAACTTGCAAATTCAGAAATATCAAAATCTTTTACCTGACCTTTTGCTGTTGGAGTAAAAATTACTGAATCTAATCTTTGATTTCTTTTATAACCTTCTCTTAAATGAACTCCACAAAAATTCATACCTCTTTCAGGACCATCTGCTTTTTCATAGGCTTTCCATGCTGAACCTGTAATATAAGCTCTGAATACCATTTCAACTCTGATTGGGGTTGCTTCATGAGTTAACCATGTATTAGGTCCTAAGTAGGTTTGAAAATGATTTGGAATAATATCATCTGTTAAATCAAAATAAAAAGCAGAGATTGCATTCAAATTATCTCCTTTTCCATAAACCTGCCTTCTATGAACAACATCATGGGTAGAAAGATTATCACTTGTAACTAAAACGAGCTGATCTTTACCAACCCTATAGACTGTTCTTACTTTTCCCATTTTAGGTGGGGCAATTGTTCTTACTTCTGGAAAAATTTCTCGAGATAAAGTATTTGCAAGAACATCTGGCGTAAACAATCTTTCATCAATAGGCATATGAAAATGAAATTTTTATCTTTAAAAAGGATTTTTATTCTTTAATATACATACTTGAATATATTAACTGCAAAACTTTATAAAAATGAAACTCTAAGTTATTATATTAGGGAGGCTAAAATGAGTGAATTATTAATTGTTAGGAGCAAATTAAAGGATTATATCAAGTTAAATATTTCTGGTGATTTTGGAGAAGCTTTAAGCAAAGAAGTTGAAAGACTGATAAAAAAAGCTGTTGAAAGAGCTGAAGCGAATGGAAGAAGAACTGTACAAGCTCGTGATGTATAGAAATAAAAAAGAAAGAAAAAATTACTTTTTCTTTTTGTCGTATTTTTTCCAGACAGCTGCTGTTGCTTTTGATTTCTTTGCCAGCTTTAGTAAAATATGCCTTCTAATATCCTGAGATTTTACTTTTGTTTTTGTCATTGCCCATTCTATTACTGGGACAGCTACTTTTTTTACTAATTCTTTTGATGTTGCTGCTGAGACTTTTGCTTCTCTTGCTGCTTTTACTAGAGCATTCTTTATTTTTACTGCACTGAATTTTTGTTTTTTATGATTTTTTTTAATAACATTCACCATTAAACTATCACCTCTCTTAGAATCTCTATATTTAAGTTTATATAAATCTTTCTTTCAGAGAATAATAACTAAAATTTTTCTTAATAAAACTTAAAAGTGTGAAATTTACTTATTTTTATGGCGAATAAACATAAAGGAAGCAGAACTGAAAGAGAACTTGTTCATTTATTCTTTGATAATAATTTTGCACCCCTGAGAATTGCTGGAAGCGGTTCAACACCATTACCTGCGCCTGATTTAGTTGTCGGAGGTTTTGGAAAAGTATTTGCTATTGAATGCAAATCTGGAAAAACTACAAGATACATTAAGAAAGAGCAGATGGAAGAGTTATTATTATTTTCAACTCGCTTTGGTGCTCAACCTTTAATTGGGGTAAGATTTGACAGAGAAGGATGGTTTTTTTTAAAACCTGAACAATTAGATGTAACTAAATCTGGCTTTTACTCTTTATCTTTGGAAGATGCTAAAGAAAAAGGGTTGAGCTTTGGAAAGTTAATCGGGAAAGAAATATAGCTTTTTCTTGGAAATAAAAATCTTATGATAAAAAGAAAACAAATGAAAATCTTAAATACTTGTAAATTATTCTAATTTTTTAATGAAAGTAATATTTATTGCATTGTTTTTTGTTTTACTTGCTGGAATTACTAATGGGAATGTAATAATTAATGAAATTAATGCTAATCCTTTTACTAATGATAGCATCGATGAATGGATTGAAATCTACAATGATGGAAACGAAGATATAAATTTAAGTAATTGGAAAATAGAAGATAAAGTTAGAGATGATATTTTGAGCGATGGAATCTTAAAAGCAGAGCAATATGGCATAATAACTGCAAAAGGAACATTGGCATATTTAAATTATAATTTTTCAAATGAATGCATTCAGTTTTATGTTGGTGATACTAATATTGGTGGTGGATTGAATAATGAAAATGAAACTATTTTTTTATTAAATTTAAATGGAATAATTGTTGATACTATTAATTATTCAACATCCAAAAAAGATAAGACTTATTCAAGACTAAAGAATGATTCGTGGATGTTTGCTAATCCTACTATGGGTTATGAGAATGAAGAAATGAATTATGAAACTGAGAATATAAGTGAAAAAATTGTTTTAAATGAAAGCAGGGAATGTGACTGGAATGTTGATGTTATTCTAGAGAAAACTATTTTTAGAGATGATTTTTCTTTTAGGACTGAAATGAAAAATTCAGTTTCTGAAAAAAGCAATCTGAAGCTTAGAAGGAAAATTACAAATGGATATGGGGAGATTGTTGAGGAATATAATGAATTAAGCTTTGAAGCTGTTAATACAAGAACTTTAACAAATACGCCTAATCTTGGTTATGGAATATATTCTGTTGAAGCTTTTTTAGATGCTGACTGTGATATTGATGATAAAAATAATTATGATAAAGAGTTTTTTATGATTATTGGGGAAAAAGAAGAAAGAAGAAATGAATCTGAAGTTAAGATTGAGAGAATTTATGATTTGGGAAAAGATAATCATGCGAAACAAGGACAGCAGATTAGGGTAAAAATAAGTGGCTATAAAGGAAATACTGCTAAAGAGATTATTAAAGTTTATTTTTTGAACAATAAAGAAAGAGTTTCCAAGGAAACTACTTTAAATGTTGAGGATAAATTTCAAAACTATTCTTTTGTTGTTCCTTTACTTGTTCCTGAAAATTGTGATTTTAGTAATTTAACCTTGCATATTGAAGGGCTTAATGAAGATGACAATGAAGTTATTAATTTAGAAAAATGCAGTATAAAAGATGAAATATTAGATGAAGAAAACTATGAGATACAAAACGAAACTACATTTGTTTATAATGAAAATCTAAATTATGAAAGTTCGAGTGAGAAATTAAATAAAATTGGATTGCCTTTTCTTGTTTTGGCTCTGATTTTATTAATAATTTACCTGATTTTTATAAAGAGGAAGTCTCTTTAATGAGCTTTTAAGAAAAGCCTGTATGGAAAATAAAGAGAACTTAAGGAGAAAAATCTTAAAGAAACATTTATAAGAATTGCTAGTTCTAAAAAAACATGATAAGAGCCTTCTTTATAAAAGAAGCTTCAGGAAGAAAAAATGATAACTGCAAGACTTATTATTGAAATAGCCGGGTTTCCTAAAGAGCACATAGAGAGTGTTATGAAAGGTGTAATGGAACAAATTAAAGCGAGCAATGATGTTCTAAGCTATGATATTTATGAAGCAAAAGAAGTTGAGCAAATGTGGAGCACATTTACTGAAATGGAGATTAATTTTAAAGAGTTAAAAGACCTAATTGCTTTTTGCTTTGACAAGATGCCTAGTTCTATTGAAATAGTTGAACCTGAAAATTTACATATTAAAGGAAAAGATTTAGAGGATTTATTGAATGATTTAATGTCTAAATTACATGAATATGATGCTGAAGTAAAAAGATTAAGATTGGACAATTTAGCTTTCAAGAATAAATCATGAACATTTTTTAGTACATAATTCGCAGGAATATTCTTTTAAAATAGAGCAGGTTTTTTCTTTATTATTTTCAAGATAAACACAGCATTCTTTTAAGTCTGATTTTTCTATCTCCAAGGAAGATGTTCTGGATGCTTTTACTGTAGTATTATAATTGTTTAATGTTATTATGGTAGAAGCTATTAATAATGCCAATGATAACATGATGATATAGCGGAGTTTCATTTTGTTTTTTCCTTTTATTTTTTTGATTAAACTTTTTTTAAAAGTTTATTTTAGTATAATATTCCTATTACTATGCTTTTTATTTGAATAAACCTTATTTTATCCTGTTCATTCTGGATTAAGTAATAATAACCTTCTGCATCCTGGTTTGCTACTTCTATCCTGCCTGTTTTTATCTTATTGTCTTTATTATAAGTTATTATGTCACCTTCTTTGAGCATTGCGGGTGATTCTGGAACTATTTGAATCATGTTTGAATCTTTATTTACTAATGGGTCTTTGATATTAATGTCATTTACTTTTGCATTGTAAACTTCTATAACTACTGCATTTTCATATACCTGAATACTTTCTTTTTTTATCCTGCTTTCTCCTGGACTGTAGATTACTGAATCTATTGCATTATTAACTGGCTCTTCTAATTTTTGGACATGGAACTTGTCAATTAAGACTGCTGAAGAGAAAGCAAAGACAGACACTGAGAATAATAATATGGTGAAAACAAGAGCAATTGTGAATATTATTCTGGCCATGTTATTCTTTACTTAATGAAATTTAAATAATTATCTATCTTTTTATCCTGTCTAAGTAATCATTAAAGTTTTTATCTTTGCCTCTCGCTTTGTAAATGACGAAAGATGCTATTGCTATTAATAGAATAATAACTATCAAAACTATTAACCAGAATGAAGATGATTTTTTATTTAGGCTTGGAGGGGGTGTTGAATTATTACCTGTAATTGTTAAATTTTTGGTTGTTTTTGGCTTTTGAATTAGGGTTGCATTTTGAGATGAAGAAAGAAAATTTAAATCTATTTTTAGTTCATCTAATTTTTCATTATTTGAGTAAATGCTTATGAAACCTGAATAACTTCCTGTTGCATTCTTTTCTTCATTAAAATAAATATTTTGTGTTATTGTATCCTGGTCAATACTGGTTACATTTTCTTGTTCTAATTTAACTACTTTTTTTAATGAATAATCTATCTTTATGTTTAATGCTTTTAAATTTTCTACTTTTATTGATAATGGAAGAATCTTTGATTCATCTTTTTCCAAACTTATTTCTATTTTATCTATGATTTCTTCATTTGTATCAACGAAATCTGCTTTTGGATTTGCTATTACTGATGATGAAATGTTTGCTTTTGAGGTTAGAATTGGGATATAATAAGAGGATTCTCCGTACTTTATTTCTAATTGCGAGTTTTCATCAGAAATAGATATTGGTATTGTTAATATTGATTTTAAAATATAATTTTCTTTCATTAAATCTGAATTTAAGGTTAAATTAATTTCATTGTTCTTGTTGTTTTTTATTATTAAATCTGTGTTGTTTTTTGTGATTATTGCAGGCGATATTGAGATTGAATTTTTGAACTTCTCTGCATCTAACAAATAATATGCTATTAATTCTTTATTTAGATAATTCGTGTTTAAGTTTAATAAATATGTTTTTACTGGAGCTGAGACTTCTGAATCTTTTAATGCCAAATAGGCGTATATTGTTGACTGGATATCTGGCGAATTTTTTTCATATGAGTATTTGGGAAAGTAATTATTCTGGATATTATTAATTAACCAGTTTTTTGAATATTCTTTATTGGACAATAAAACCAAAAATGCCTGGTCTAATGTTGTTCTTTCATCTGCATTTTTATCCAGGTATTCTGAGTTTGAATTTTCATTTATTTGCCTGAAAATGTGATTTACCAATGCTGTTTCATAGTTATTGCATTGTGATTTGTAAGAAGTTCCATAACATTTTTCCTTGCTAATTTCATATGTTAAATTTAAACTGTTTACTTCTAACAATTTGAATTCATTGCCTAAATATCTGTGAATAAACTGGATATTTGCTAATTGAAGGCAGGTTAAATTAATTGTATTTTCTGTTAATTTTAATTCACTTGAGAAGTTTGTTTCTTTTAAGGTGCATTGCTTGTTTACTTTTAGAATAAATTCGCCTAGTTCAAAATTATTTTCAGCTCCTTTTAGCCAGTTTAATGTTTTTACTGAAAACTTATCTGATTTTTTTAGTGCTAATAGTGCAAATGCTGTGTCTTCTACCTTGCAATTTCCTTTTGGATAACAACCTAATGGATCCTGGACATTTATTAATGAGTTTAATGCTTTTTCAGATGTTTCTGGATAAATGTTTTTTAATGATAATGAAACTAGAGCAAGTTCTTTTGGCTCTAATGCTTTTGATTCATAATTAGATTTTATTTCATCAAAGTATTTATTTGGATTGTTTATTGTGAATGATTTTGAAATTGATGTTGTTAAAATTGAACCTTTATATTTAATATTGTTTAAGATTAAAGAATATTCACCATTGGTTAAAACTGGAAGATTAAAATAAAGATAGTATCTGGAGTTAGAAATTTTTATTAAATTAGGAGAGAAAGATATTATTTTTTTATTTGAATCCTGAATCAAGATGTTTGATGGGCTTAAATCATTTGATAATTCATTCTGAAATGTTATTTCTGCCTGCAATGTTTCTTGGGATAAATAAGAATTTCTGCTTAACTTTATTTCTTCTGCTGGAACTAAGGGTATAATTAATAATAGTAAAAATATAAAATAAAACTTCATTTTTTTGCTAACTTCTTTGCTTCTTCTATTGATTTGTCTAATTCTCTTTCCATTGCATCTTCAAAGATTGGCCTTCTTGATGCTGGTTTTTGCTGCTGTGGCTTGTTTTCAAAACCTGTGTTAAATACTGGCTTTTGTTGTTGTGGCTGATACTGGAACTGCTGAGGTTTATAGGAAATATTGTCTTTTTTTGAGTATAATTTTGTGTAAGCAAAGTATGCTCCCCCACCTAATGCTAAAAGTAAAATAATCAACCATAACCACCATAATGAAGAACTTTCTTCTTCTAAAGTACATACTTCTTCTATACACTTGCCTTCTAAACAATCATCATCTGTTGTACATTCTGGTGTATCTATAGAAGGGGTAGAAGGTGTTTCTGTATCTGATTTGGTTAAACATGTATTTGATAATAAATCACAAATTTCATTTATTGAGCAATCTCTATCTAAACTACATTTAAATGTTGATGTTGAACAATCTCCTGGGCATGTTGTTTCATTTTCTAAATTATTACATACTTTATCTCCACAATAAGGTGAGCTTCCTGAAGGTGTTGATGGAGAGGCAGGTGTTGTTTGCGACTTTGTTTTTTCTGCATAAATCCAATATGCTACAAAACCAGTATCTTCTTTAGAACCAAATGAACCATCATCTGATTGTTTTGTTGTTAACCAGTCTAATGCCTTTGTATTTGTTTTTAATACGAATGAAGCCATTGCTGTATCTCTTACATTGTTATTGAAATTTCCATCATCTTTTTGCAATGCTAAAATCTTTGCTGAGAATGTTGAATCTTTTGTCAATTCATATGCAATTGCATTTGCTAAGATATTATTTCCTGTGTTTTGCTTTAAATATGGCAATGATTTTATAGGTTCTCCTGCTAAGTATAATGCATATGAAGCATAAGCTGTATCTTCTATATTACAGGAAGATGAGCCAAAACAAGTGTTATCTAAATTAAATTCTGCATTTGATGCTTCTATTTGCTCTAAAATTTGAACTGTTTCTTTTAAAGAGGAAATTGAACGCATTAATAATGAAATTGAAGAAGCTGAGTCACATGATACTTTGATTTTTCCTGTTGCTGTTGATTTTACTTTTTTCTGATAAGAATCTTCAACCTGGAATTTTTCTTCTGATTTATCTGAATAAGTGATTGTGCAGTTTACTGCTTCTGTTGAAATTACCTGGACATAGGTATTCTGGTTTAAGCTAATTTGCTTTGTTTTTAACCAATCTGTGTACTTTGTTCTGTCAAATCTTGGGTCTTTTGCTATTAAAATTGAAGCTAGTGCTGTTTCTTTTATAGTACAACTCTCTGCTGGAAAACAAGATGATGAGCCTTTTCTTGAGAATAAATCCATTGCTTCTTCTGAAAAGTTTTTTAAGAATAGCAATGAATATGATGCTGTTTCAACTGAATCACTTTCTATGTTTAGGTTATTGTTTAAGTAATCTGTTAATTTTGTCCTTGAAATCTCTGCATTTGCTATTGGAAACAAAAATAGTAAAAGTACTGAGTAAATTATCAACCTCTTCATGATTACTAAAAGAGGAGTTTATTTATAAAAGTTACTTAATGTAAGGGCTCCGCCCTTCACGAACCTGCTAAAAACAGGCACCCTTTATGAACCTGGTACAAAAAACTTCATGAACCTGCGCACTTTTTTTCTTGCTAAGAAAAACCTGCACTAAAAGCATGGATTGCATCCCTTACGACCCTGCTATCCTTCACGAACCCGATACGAACCTAAAAGAAAAGCATAAAGAACCTGCACTAAAGAAAAGAGAAGGTAAAAACTTAAAAGGTTATTGTTTGTTTTTTTGTTGTCGATAGGTTTTTAAGTTTTTTCTTATTGTATTTTTTATGACTAAAGAAATACCTTGGAATAAAAGACCTTTGGTAAGGTCTTATGACGCCCTAGCTATGATTCATATGGGCTTTGATCCTGATAATGCAGATGATCATCAATATAGGGAAGAATCAATTATTCCTAAAATTTTTGGGCAAGTTCAAAGTCCAATGCTTCTTTTTAATCATGGTGGAGAAATAGGTACTAGTGATATCATGTATTTTAGCGGAGGGGATGGCGGGAAGAAGCCGTATAGTTATTGTGATTTTAGACAATTACCTACTTTTGGAATTTATTCAAGAGTTGCACCACATCATCCTTATCATCCTGAATTTGCACCTGTTCTAAATTTTCATGTTTTGGGCATAAATGATGAAACTTTTAATCTTCAAGGTTTTGGATTTAGAGCAGATAAGATTGAAATATGCACTATTGAAAGAACGTCTACTTTTTTTATCTATCTAAGAGATAATGATGATAAATTAAAGTTTGAAATTGAAGTAACACCCTTTGGTTCAAATTCTGATGAAGTTAAATATTCAAATTCATTAGTTCCATTTTTGCCATTAGAACAAAGAGATGCAAAATATTGGACTAAGGTTGCTGAAATGTTTGGATTAGTTTTAGGAGAAACTAAGATAAATGCAGAAAGAGATAACTTAACTTCATATGAAGTTTTAACTGAAAATCCAAATTTAAAATCTTTAAGATTTTATTCGTGGCCTGCATTTGAACCTAGTAGTTTATTTATTGAAGCTGAATTCAATAATGAAGTAAGTGCTGAAAGGTTTAGAGAATTTTATAAGGTGTGGAGAGGAAAAACTGATATGGTTTTAACAAATAAGACTGGGGAACTATCAATTATGGATGAAAGTGATATTAGAATGAGCTGCGGTGATTTTAAATTCAAAGGAAGAAGATTTTTAGCTGAAATGCCCAGAGGAAGAAATTATTTGACTACTGGCTTAATTGGTAGACTTTTAGAAATTTAATTTTTTTTATCTTAATCTTGGTAGAGGATATTGAGCTAAAATCTGCTGGTAAACTTTTAGAAGTGCGTCTCTTTCTAATCCATTCAAGAAAGGTGAAAAAGTGTCTGGTCCTAAAGAAGCTAAGTCTAACTTGTCTAATTCTAATGGATTTAAATCTAAGTTATTTGATCCTAAATAATGGCTCAAACCTAGTGCTGGTGAAGAACATATAGCTAAATTAGTTATTACTTCTGCAATATTATATCTGCTATATAATCTTACGAATCTTTTTTCTGCATCGCGTAAATCCAATCCAATTCTTGCAATAGGCGTTTCTATTGTTATTCTTGTTATCTTTCTTTGCAAACCTTTTGAAAAAGCATCTTTATCAAGAAAAGCTTCTACACTGCATTCTGGACTTGGTACGACTAATTGTCCATCTACTCTCTCTAATCCTGTTCTATTTGCATCGTATCTTTTAGTTACATATGCTCCTTCTAATTCCCTTAATGTTTTTCTTAATAATTCAATTCCAGAATCTCTTTCAATCATTGTTCTCCAAAATGTTGAGAAATAATGATGCTTACTTCCATTTTGAATTTCTTGTCTTTTTATACCTAATAATGGTGTAGACTTAAGACTTATTGTTATATCTTGAAAGGCATTTCTATAAGGTACTTGTTCTGTAACTGTAAATCTTGGCATTTGGGAACAAAATTCTAAAAACATTTAAAGTTATCTTATTTTGTTATCGATAGTTTTTTAAGTTTTTTCTTAGTTTAATCTTTAAAGAGGTTGGGGGTAAAAATGAATAAAAGTAATAATAGAAGATTAAGGGATCAAAAAAGGACAAATATAACTGACTTAGCACAAGGAACTTTGGTAGAAGTTACTTTAGCAACAGGTTCGAAATTGCATTTTGATAGTATGACTGCTTCTGCACTATGGTATCAATTAGATGATCCTTCAACAAAAAGAGAACCATCAGATTCAAAAATTATTGGATTTGTATATAAACCTGATAATGGTAGTTTAGTTTATCTTATGTCTATGACTGATGTAGAAACTCAAAGAATTCCAGATGATGCTAGAGGGCATGTAAGTGGAGTTGGGGTAGATCAAAGTGCTGTTTTTTCTTATAGAAAAATAAGGTAAATTTATATCTTCTTATTTTTTCTTTATTTTTATGGAATTTTTAGCGAGAGGGAAAAGAAGCGAAGTTTATTTGGATGAAAATAAAGTTGTCAAGATAACTAATGAATATTCTGCTTCAAATGAAGCTAACTGGCTTGTTAAATTAAATAAATATGGCATTGGACCAAGATTTTATGGTAAAGAAGAAAATAAGGTTATTATGGAATATGTTAAGGGTATTAGAATAATTGATTATTTAACTAAAGAAAGTAAAAAGAAATGTGAGAAGGTTTTGAAAGAGTGTTTTAAACAATGCGAAATTTTAGATAAATTGAAAGTGAATAAGAAAGAGTTAACTAATCCATACAAACATATTATTGTTAGAAATGATAAGCCTGTTTTTATTGATTTTGAGAGGTGCAAGATAACTGAAAGAGTAAAAAATGTTAATCAGTTCAAGCAATTTTTGAACTCTTTGAAAATTAAGGAGCTATTGCATAAGAAAGGAGTAAATTTAGAAAAGTTATTAACTGATTGATTTTTCATATTAACATGAATAAACTTATTGATATTATACTGCATGTTGACAAATATTTAATACAAATTGTTCAACAGTATTCTACTTTAACTTATGGACTATTATTTTTAATTATATTTTTAGAAACAGGAGTTGTTATTGCTCCATTTTTGCCTGGTGATTCACTATTATTTGCTGTTGGGGCTTTAAGCGCTACTGGTGCATTGGACATTTATTTTTCTTTTTTAATAATCTTTATTGCTGCTGTTTTAGGAGATACTGTAAATTATCATATTGGAAAATATATAGGACCGAGAGTTTTTAAAAGCAAAAATTCTTTTTTATTTCACCAGGAACATTTACAAAGAGCTGAAAATTTTTACAAAAAATATGGGGCTAAAACAATAATATTAGCCAGGTTTATTCCTATTATTAGAACATTTGCTCCTTTTGTTGCTGGCATTGGGAGAATGAGCTATAAAAGATTTTTAGCTTACAATGTAATTGGGGGATTATTATGGA
Organism: Candidatus Woesearchaeota archaeon; assembly: GCA_018303025.1. GTDB lineage: Archaea > Nanobdellota > Nanobdellia > SCGC-AAA011-G17 > GW2011-AR20 > JAGVYZ01. The sequence continues at coordinate 1,964 of JAGVYZ010000025.1, read as the reverse complement.
CTGGATTTTTTATATTTTTAGGATATTTATTTGGAAATATTTCATTTGTAAAAGAGAACTTTAGCCTGGTTGTAATTGCTATAATAATTATTTCTTTTATACCTGTAATTAAGGAAGTTTATTGGCATTATTGGAAGAAAAATTAATCATGTTTCTGGCCTTGAATTAAAGCTATTGGTGTAATAACTAATGCACCTGCAATGAGACTAAAAAAAATAGGATGAAGTATATTATCTATACTAGCATTTGTATTTCTGTTATTTGCAATTTTAACTGCTTCTTCAAAAGCCCAGCCATTTCTTTCTTGTTTTTGCAAGAAGTCAGAATATTCATCAATACAGGATAATAATTCTCTTCCAAGTTCACTATCGCAATTTAATCCATAACATGTTAATAAGTTAGCTCTTTGAGATTGAACTCTTTCTGTTAATTGTGCTCTTTCTGTTTTTGTAATACTTTGGTTTGAGAGTAAGTGTAATGTTTCGTTTAACATTTTTTGCTGCTCTTCAGAATAAGCTGTTACTTCAGTAACTTTAACTCTGGCTTGTCCTACTAAATGCCTTAACCTTGACAAGTAAATGTCATTTTGATTTATTGGTTGTATAAAAGGATTATATGGGGCTAAGAAATCAAATACAGAACCCCTGATTACTCTTGTTGAGTCTCTTTTACCAAAAAGTTCTTCTACAGAAAGGCAATTGTCTGAGAGAGCTGTTTGAACTCTTTTAATATCATTTTGTCTATTATAATATAAATTCAATGGAGTAGTTCCTACTGTATCTGTTTTAGAAATTGTAAGAACTTGAGATGGTGTAACTATGGATTCTGGATGAGTTATAGTAATGTAAAATGCTGCTGCTGCAGGCACTAATCCATATGCTAAACTTCTTAATCTTGACATGACGCTGGATTAGTACTATAACCCTTTATAAAATTATGGTTAAAAATTGTTATTTTTTATGAGGAGGTTTATTGGTATTATTTCAAGAAAAAATAGATTTATAAACTTTTAAATGATTTAAGTTTATGGGTTTATTTTTTAATAGAAAAATTCTGATAGTTTTTTTATCTTTACTTATTTTGTACATTATTTTTATTTCTTTATGGGCTGTTTTTTTAGGTATAGAATTTCCAGATAGTAAAGATTTTAAAAAAAACTATGTTGATTACGCTATTTTAAATATGGGTGCTTGTTATAACTTTGATTGCTCAACTTTTTATAAAATTAATTTATTCAGCCTATATCACTTATTGATTATATTTATTTTTTACATTATTGGTTTTTTATATAACCTTGGAATTGAAAGATTTAAATCTAAAAATTAGACTAATCTTCATTCTTTTTATAAGTTCTTTTTTTCCTGCCCTGATTTTGATTAAACATGCTTTTTCTTATTGAATAGGAAACAGGATTTTTAATTTTAGGGCATAACATGTCTGGCTTGCATACTCCAATACCTGTGTAATAATTTGGATTGGAACAATTTGGAGGTAAAATATTTTGGGTATTTCTTTTATGCCAGCTTAATTGTGCTTGAATATAATTATCTCGCAATGGCTCTGGATTTGTTTTATTCCAGGCGAGAATTATTTTTTCAATATCTTCATGCTGGTAACCAATTGACTTGAGAAAATTAAACAAAATAAATACTGCTCTTTTTTTGCCGTCTTTTAAGCCTGCTAAGATTAGTTTAATACATGGAGGAAAGGTCTGGTCTCCTAGTTTTGTTGTAATTTTGAATTCATCATAATTTGGTTTTTTGTTTTTGATTTCTTCTGGAATTTCTTTTTTTGTTTTTTGAGCCCAATCAAATGCCTGCATTATCAAATGCTGTGATTCATTTACTGTATATGATTCTAAATAAGACATGTTTACTTTTACATTATCCATTTTAGCTGATGCTGGATTGAAACTTAAAATTTCATTTGGCTTTATTGGAATAGAGACTAGAGAAGATTTTTCA
>JAGVYZ010000024.1 GCA_018303025.1 Candidatus Woesearchaeota archaeon | reverse complement strand
ATTTCCAGATTCAGTGGTATAATTAGTTCCTTCATGAGTTCCAGAAGAAAAGTCATTCTGAGAAGTTTCAACTCTCCATTCATTAGTTGAATTAACTTGTGTTCCATTATCTATTCCATCATAAGGAATAACAGAGCAAATCATTAAATCAGTCTTATTAGAATAACTAAAATTCAAATAATTATATTCATGATAAAATCCTAACTCTTTTGATTGATTGTAAAATATATAAGTATAATTTACATCTAATGAATCCTCATCATATACAGAAGAAATATTACAATATAACGTATTGTTAGTATAAGCAAATGTATTATTAGTCAAGTCAGTAGTTAAGTAAGTATAATTAATTACAGGCAAATAATTAATCTGGAAATTATTCTGAAAATTAGTAGTTATGTTATAACTAAGATTTCCAATAGAGTATCCAGATTTTACAGCAGTAATCGAATAATTAGTGTAATAAATTTGATTCGTATTATTCTGGAAATATTCAGTTATTATTTGTTTAACAACTATACCATTAGTATCAGTTAAAACACTTTTAGAAACACTTCCAAAAGAATCAACAAATGAAACATTTACATTTTCAACTTTGTTTCCATCAGTCCTGTTAACACTAATATTTGCATACCATGAAACATTAATGCTTCCAGAGCCAATAAAAGAAACATTATTTTCCTCAAAAGTAACATTTACTAACTCGATTCTGTTTCCAGTATTAACATAAAGAACAGAAACATTTTTTACATAAACTCCTGAATTTTCTCTTATTAATGTACTATTCTCTATTCTAATTCCATGAGTTCCACCATCAATATAAACTAAATAAGGATTATAAGTATTAGCTGTTCCTTGTCCTTTATGCAATATTCTTAAATTTTGCAAAGTAATATTATTTCCACTTAAATAAATAGGATTATTCGATAGGGCTCCATAAAAGTCTATATCTTTTATAGTAACATTAGTCATTACACCATAGATACTATAATCTCTTATATTTTGACTTGAATAATTTAAGTATTCAATAATACCATTTTTTACTTCATTATAAAAATAAAGATTTGCATATCCTCCACCAGTAGAATATACTATATGTAAATATGAATTGTTCTTGAAACTAAATCCATAAAGTCCATTTAAATAACCTGCAAACATATAATTATACCCATCCCCATATTGCCCGGAAGCATGGTTGATTATATTATGTTCAATAGAAACATTATAATTTATAACACCTGGTGCCATATAATAGTGATATTGGCTTGCACCAGGTGTGCTTCTTAATCCAGTTGCCATCCAACCAGCATCAGAGGCAGTAACATTATTCCATCTTATTCCAATATTTGATGACTGAACAACCCAAAAAAAACTAACTCTGTTAACATATCCAATATCATTATTATTTAAATTAACATTAGTTGAATTAAGAATTAATGGACCACCATCTATGTAAGACCACATTGTTGAATTTAAAATTCTGTTTTGGCTTATATTTACATTATTCGAATGATAAATCAAAATATTTCCAATAGTTGAATTAATTATAGTAAAATTATCAACATGGTCAAGCATAATTAAACCTAATGTATGATTGTCGCTTATAGTTATATTTCCAGTATCATGATAATACACAACAGGATAATTGCCAGCAGTAGTAGTGCTATTTTCAAAAGAAGTAGTATCTCTATGTGTTTGATTGCCATAAATATACCAGCAGTTCTCAATTGTATCATTATAAAATGTTGTATTATAGGCATTCTTTAAGACAGCGCTCCATGTAAATCCATTGGTTGCATCATTATAAGTTCCACCACATCCACCATAATAATTATTGCTTTGGAAATAATTATCTCTTCCATTCACTTCAATATATCCATAATATCCCCATGGCCATGTCTCTCCAATAAATCTATTATTATCAGAATCACCAATAAAAACCATTGGAAAATATAAGTTATTTGCTGCATATCTCGTTCCAGTAACCCAAACATTGCTGGTAAAACTATTACCTGAACTGTGATAAATATAAACTGCATGATTTGCATAAGTATAACCAAGATTTTCTGAAAAAGCATTGCTTGATATGTTGCTATTAGTAACATTAGTCAAATGTATATATCCCTTGAAAGCATTTGAAGAACCAATGTTATATCGTGTATTTTTATAAAAAGTATGATTATTTCCATTTAAATAAATTCCCCAATTCTGGCTAAAATTAGTAAACTTAATAATGCTATTATTTGTGTTTACATAAAATTGATACTCATTATTGCTTTCAGCATAACCGATAAAACCACTGCCACCTAGATTCAAACTGTAATTTCCAATATATGCTAATCTGCTTTCATAAATTTCCAAGAAACTATTTGGATAACTTCTGAAGTGCCAGTTTTTATCTCCAGTTTGAGTATTTATACCTGTTGTAGCATTTAGAGTAGATTGATTTATAGTAAGATTACCATAATTCAACAATGCATATTGTCCAGAATAAGTAGAATTCATATAAATAGTAACATTCTCTAATCTCAACCAGCCAGTAGGAGTAATATTAATGTTGCCATTCATTGTAATATTATTTACATTAGCACAAGTTACAATTGAAGTAATATTCCAAGGTCCATCAGTAGGTGCATCACACGATTGTGCATCATTATATGCATAAACAATTTCATCATTTAATGTAAATTTCTGAGTATGTTTACCTTGTGTTAAAACTTTAACAGTCCATTCACCAGTAGAGTTACAGGAATAATCATTTGCAGTTAAAGAATCAAAATTATAACTAAAACCTAATGTTGAACTAAAGTCAACTAAGTTTCCAGAAGCATTTATTTTAATATTTTCAGAAGCAATCAAATTTTCTTTATCAAAAAGAGTTTCATTTCCACATTTCAAAGTAAGAGGTATTAAATCATTTGCAGTTCCTTCATTATCTGAATTAACTTCACCATATGTTGTTCCATTACTTCCTTCAATAGTTAAGTTTCCAATTTCAGAAGTTTCAAACCTAACAATCCATGTTCCACCAACCATAGGATATGATTGCACATTCAAAATTTCAATTGAAACTTCAAATGTCTGATTAGAAAGATGAGGAACAATCCATTCAACTTCATCAATTAAGGAATCATTATCATAATCATAATAAGTCAAGTTCCCTATTTTAAGTCTATTCTCATTTACCCAATAAACTCTAATCTGATTATTAGGAACTTCTTTAGGAAGTTTAGTATAAGCAGTTACATTTACAAAACCATAATCAGAACTAACAATTACTTCCTTTCTATTTTCACTCAAGTTCTTTTCATAAGCAACAGGTCCTGGTATTTCAAAAGTAACCTCAACTTCTTTTACAGGTCCATCTATTTCAATAGTAAGCTTTTCTTCTTCCAAGCTTTCAGTAATGTTCTTTTCATCTTTTGGCTCTTCTTTCTTGTCTTTATTATTTATGACAATCTCTCCAGAAGTCAATCCAACCAAAGTTTCATTGTCAATCAAGGAAAGTATTGCATCATGTTTTCCATTTTCCAAATCACCTATTTGAGTAACATCAACATCCAAGCTTCCTGTTTTAATTTCACTAAACAATTCAGTATAACCTTTCTTGTAATCTTGTCCATCAACATTAAGCAAGAAGTAAGCATTAGGACTAAACTCTTTAGTTATCTCCAAAGTCAAAATAGTTTTTGTTGAAGCTTCTTGTGAAGAAGCTTCTTCTGAGTAGACAGAGAACCCAGTAAATCTAAAGAAGTCTAAGAAAAACAATCCAGTAAACAAGTTTCCTTTGCTAGCTTTGTTTCCTTTGTAACTATTAACATTATAAGTAATATCTACTCTTCCATTTTCAGTAATTTTCTCAACTTTCAAAAGTTCAGCATTTCCAGGAATTTGAATAGTTAAATTATCTTGTGTTTCATTCAAACTAATCTTTCTAATTAAAGTTACATTTTCTCCCACTCTGATTTTCTTTAGACTTCTTTCAGTAGTGTTATGTAGTGTAAATGTATTATTAATTTCTATTGTTAAATTGCTTTCATTCTGTAGTGTAACATTTACATCATTTAGCGTCGTATTTATTTCAGAAATATTTGTCTCATTTATTGCACTAATGTTCTGTTCAACTATTGTTTCGTTTCTTTCCTGAAGGTTTCTTTCTAAGAAAGCTTCCTGTAGTGTAATTATTTCATTGTTTTGCTCATTTAATTCTGTCTGATTTTCAATTTGTTCATTTATTTCGCTTTCATTTTGTAGTACAATACCAGTGATATAATCTTCATTAACAATTACAATTTTATCAACACTCAACCCAATCAAAGTTCCATTATCAATCAAAGAAAGTATTGCTTGATATTCTCCACTTTCTAAGTAGGTGAAACTATCAACATTTACTTCTAATGTATTCAACTTCTCACTAAACAATTCATTATAGTTTTTCTTGTAATCTTTGCCATTTACATTAAGCAAGAAGTAAGCATTCTCAGAGTAATCTTTAGTTAGCTCTAAGCTCATAACTTTATTCTCAACAACAGGCTCACCAGTATAAACAATCATTCCAGTATACTGATTCAAGACTCCAAAGCCTAAAAGAAGCAATAATACAATCCCAATAATCAGGAGTCTTCTATTCATTTTGCTCCTTTTTCTTATATCTTGAATAAACAGTCCAGACAGTTCTCTGGTTTCTTTTCAAGATAGAAGCAATATTAACAAACTTCAAATGATAATGATCTTTCAAATAATGAACAAGAATTTCTAGTACTCCAAACTTGCGCAAAGTAAAAACAGAAACAGGAACAACATAACCAGTATCAACTACTTTTAATTTCCCATGAAACTTATCAAGAGACTTATGATAAGTATTCCATATAGCTCTTGCATCTCTGTTTAATAATTTTCCAATTTCAGAAAATTTCAAGCCATACTCTTCATGCAAATATTTTACAATAGTTTCTAATGTGCTTAATTCAGAATTAAAAACAGAAACAGGAATATTCTCCTCGTTAATCTTCTCTTCTTTTAATAAATTTAAAATATCATTCTGGCTTAAATCATATTTTTTAGATATAGTAATAACTAACTTATTCAATAAATCTTTTGCATTCTCATTACTAATGAACTCTACTAAAGGGGGTTCCTTAATTCTTTACACCTCTTTTTTCTACACTAAAATATCTCTTTATGTAAGTTTTTTTATTTATATATCTTTCTAAAGCTTAATTTTAACCTACAAGATATCACTTAAATATCCTACATGTTATTACTTTTAATAGGATGTAGGTTTTTCTTTACTACTTACATATTATTGTCTTAACTTACATGTTATTACTATAAGACTTACATGATAATATCTTATTTTACAAAGATATACTCTCTTAAAAGTCAATTATTATATAAATAATACATTTAAGTAAGTAAAATACTTACATGTTAATACGTTAAGAATTTTCAGGTAAAGGTTCAATTATAGTCCTCAGATAAAGACTCTAAAGAAAATTTTTGAAAAATGGGAAGTTTCCTTTAAAATTAACAAAATATTAGTTAGTTAATAGTATTAACTTAAAATATATTAATATGCTCTTTAGTTAATATAATTAACCCAAGACTTTCCATGAAAGATAGAAACATTTATATATCAATTGATATATTAATATTTATGGAACAAGAAATAGAAAAGAATCCTTTTGTAAGATCCCCTAACTTAGAAACAGTTCTAATGGTTGAAAAAATTATTGAAGAATTTAGTGGAGAATTTAACAGAACAGAAATCTGGAAAAAACTACCAAAAAAAGTAATGTGGCAAACTTACCTAATTATTTTAGACTATCTAGAGTCTATCAACAAAATCGCAGTAGATAAAGAAGGAAAAATTGCTTATATTTGGAATCCCAAATTATTAAAAAAATTACTTAATAGACCAGAACTATCAAGATAACCGAGTTTGGGACAAATGTTAAAAAAAGAAAGATTTAAATAAGCTATTAACCAATAAGTTAATAGTTATTAACCAATAACTTAATACCATGGTAATTAAAAAATCATACGAAATACTGAAAATCTTATTAAAAGATATTAGCAATAAGCACACTGTAACCTCTCTATCAAAGGATAGAGAGATAAGCAGAGTAGGATCATGGAAACTGTTGAAGGAACTAGAAAAAGAAAATCTTATTATACTTACTCCAATCGGGCATGAGAAAACTAGTGTACTAGAAGTAAGCTTAAACTGGAATAATCCTATACTAGAAAAGACTTTAGCTCTTCTGCTTACTGAAGACACATTAAAACAAAGCAAATGGAGATATAATTTTAAAGAACTTGAAAATCATGTTAATTTTTTGATACTGTTTGGAAGCATACTTCACTCCCCAAAAGAAGCTAACGATATAGATATTTTAAGTTTAGTTTCAAATGAAGAAAATTTTGTGAAAATAGGCAAGATAATAACTAACATACAAATTACACAAAACAAGAAGATACACTCTATAAACCTTACAAAAAAAGAATTAAAACACGAATTAACAGATAAAAATAAAGCATATTTAGAAGCTTTTAAAAAAGGAGTAGTCTTATTTGGACAGGAGACCTTTATAAAATTTATTAAAGGGACTTCAAAATGAGTATAAAAATTAGAGAATGTTTTGAATCAGCTAGAAAAGATGAGGAAAAAGGGAAAAAACATAAAGGATTGCTTATTGTTGAAACCTCTTCTAAGAAAGCAGAAGAATATCTAGACAAAGCTAGAGACAGCTTGAGATTTTGTGAAATATGCAAAAGTTCTGGTTCAGATTATAAAATTCCAGAAGAATGGTATTATTCATTATATTATTGTGCTTTGGCCATTTTATGCAAATTCGGAGTAGAAACAAGAAGCCAAAGGTGTACTGCCCTATTTATCCAGTATGTCAAAGAAAAGGGGTTAATTGAATATGATGATGAGTTCATTAAGAAAATTATGGTTTATAAGGAAAAAGAAAATAAAAGTGCTGTTGATGAAAGAGAAGAGGCAAGATATGGCTCTAGCATAAAAATGAAAGAAGTTGAAAAGCAATATGACGAAATGATGACCTTATGTAAAAGAGCGATATCTCAAGCACAGGACATTGTTCTTTCAGATAAGCAATACAAAGTTCCCAAAGAGTTACTTTAAGATTATTAGTATTGGTTAGTAAAACCATATCATTGGTGTAAACAAGAACAGGGTTTATCAGGGGAGAATAATAGAAACCAAATCTTTTATTTAATATAAAAAGAATTTTATGGATTTTTGCAGAAAGAAAGGATATTGAAAGTTTAATAAAAAGAGGAACAGAAGTATGAAACTGATTAGAAAAGATTATAATAAAAAATTTGGTTATAAATAGTCATCAAATAAAATATTTTTAATTCCAAAGTTTTAAATAGAAATGAGATAAAAAATTAAAATGTTCGGCTTCCTAAAACAAAAACTGAAAGATATTACTAGTAAGTTCTCTAAAGAGGCAGAAGAAGCTCCAGAAAAACAAGAGGAAATTAAAGAAGAAATTAAAGAAGTAAAAGTTAAACAAGAAATTAAAGTTAAAGAAAAGCCAGTCAAAATAGAAACAAAGAAAGAGCAACCAAAAAAAGAACAAGTTAAAGAACAAAAAGTAAAAGAAGAAATTAAGGAAAAGAAAGAGCTTCCAAAAGAACCTGAAAAAAAGAAAGAAGAAAGCGGGTTCGTAAATAATAATGGCAGGTTCGTGAAGGATGCAATCCTTACTGCCAAACCCTTACAAGAAAAGAAAGAGCTTCCCAAAGAACCAGAAGTTAAAGAAATAAAAGAAAAACAAGGTTTTTTTTCAAGATTTAAAGAAAAGCTAACAACAAAGCAAATCTCAAATGAAAAGTTTGAAGAAATATTCCAGGATTTGGAAATGGCTTTGATTGAAAGCAATGTAGCTTTTGAAGTAATTGAAAAAATAAAAGAAGATTTAAAAGAAAATTTAGTAAATCAGCCACTAAAAGGAAACATAGAAGATTTAGTCAAAGAATCTTTGTTGAAATCATTAGACTCAATCTTATCCCAGGAATCATTCAATTTAGTAGAAAAAATAAAACAAGCAAATAAACCATATAAAATTTTATTTTTAGGTCAAAATGGAGCAGGAAAAACAACAACGATTTCGAAGATTTCATATTTATTAAAACAAAACAAACTCTCCAACATTTTAGTTGCTGCAGACACTTATCGTGCAGCATCAGCAGAGCAACTAGAAGAATGGGGTAAAAGATTAAATGTAAAAGTTATAAAGCAAAATTATGGAGCAGACCCAGCAGCAGTTGCTTTTGATGGTCTTCGTTATGCAGAGTCTCATAATATCGATGTAGTCTTAATAGATACAGCAGGAAGACAGCATTCTAACACTAATTTAATGAATGAAATGAAAAAAATAATAAGAGTTACACAGCCAGATTTGAAAATCTTCATAGGAGAAAGTATTACTGGTAATGATGTTATTTTCCAGTTAAATGAATTCAAAGAATTCATAGATGCAGTTATTTTAACAAAAGTAGATGTAGATGAAAAAGGCGGAACACCTTTGTCTGTTTCATATGTAACTAAAAAACCAATTATTTATTTAGGAACCGGTCAGGAATTAGATTCCTTAGAATTATTTAATAAAGATAAAATTCTTAAAAATTTAGGTATAAAAGACTAAGATTATCTCAAAAAATTTACCATTTTGGCAGTAAAATAATATAATTTAATAGTCGATATACCTTAAATTATTTACCATTTTGGCAGTAAAATAACTTAATTTCTTTACATTTCTGGCAGTAAGACTAAATCAAAAATTTTGGTTTAAGTTGGAAAATATTTTAAATTGTACAATCTTATGATTTATATGAAAAAAATCAAATCTTGGGAAGAAGCAGTAAAACCTTTTAGAGAAGCAGCAAAAAAATCAAGTTTCACAAAATGTGATTTAAATAAATTAATCTCTTAATCAGTACTTTTATAAAATCTTATTCTTCTATAAAACCATGCTAGAATCACTATCAACATCATTAAAAGAAACACTATGGAAAGTAAAGAAAGCTCTTTTCATAGATGAAACTCTAATCAATGAATTAACCAAAGATTTGCAAAGAAGCTTAATCAAAGCCGATGTTAATGTTAAATTAGTTTTTGAATTTACAAATAAAATTAAAGAGCGTGCTTTAAAAGAAAAAGCAACAAAAGAAACATTAATTACAATTATCTATGAAGAATTAACTAATATTTTAGGCAAAGAGCAAACTCAAATTAAAATAACAAAAAAGCCATTCAAGATAATGTTAGTTGGTTTGTTAGGTTCTGGAAAGTCGACGACAGTTGGAAAACTAGCAAGATATTACAAAAATAGAAACTATAAAGTCTGTTCATTAGGTTTAGATACTTACAGGCCAGCAGCAAGAGAGCAATTAAAACAAGTTTCAGATAAAATAGGCATTCCATGTTTCATAGATGAATCAGAAAAATCACCATTAAAAGTTTATAAAAAATTCAAAGCAGAAATAGAAAAGTTTGATATTATTTTAATAGATACAGCAGGAAGGCATTCTTTAGACAAAGAACTAATAGAAGAATTAAACCAATTAAAAAAAGAAATTAATTCAGATGAATCTATTCTAGTTATTAGTGCAGATATTGGCCAGGCAGCAATACAACAAGCTCAATCTTTTCATGAAGCCTGTAATATAACCAATATTATTGTTACTAAAATGGATGGAACAGCAAGAGCAGGAGGAGCATTAACAGCTTCTTCTTCAACAGGTTCTAAAATAGTTTTCATAGGAACAGGAGAAAAATTTGAAGACCTAGAAGAATTCAATCCAAAAGGTTTTATTTCAAGAATTCTAGGTTTGGGCGATTTAGATGCTTTATTGAAAAAAGCAGAAGAAGTTATTGATAAAGAATCAGCAGAAGAATTATCAAAGAGAGTTCTAAAAGGAGATTTTACTTTAATTGATTTATATGATCAAATGAGTGAAATGAGGAAAATGGGCCCAATCTCAAAACTAATGGAACTAATTCCAGGTATGTCTCATCTTAAAATTCCAAAAGAAGCATTAGAAGTTCAGGAAGAAAAACTAAAACGATGGAAATTCATAATGCAAAGCATGACTAAAGAAGAATTAGAAGACCCAGAAATTCTAGATTCAGATAGAATAACCAGAATAGCAAAAGGTTGTGGTTGTAAAGAATCTGAAATTAGAGACTTAATCAAGCAGTATAGGCAATCTAAAAAAATGGTCAAAATGATGAAAGACCAAGACCCTGAAAAGCTAATGAAAAAATTCAAAGGCAAGCTTCCTGGGATGTAAGATGAAATCTCTATCTATAAAGCAGCCTTGGGCAGAATTAATAATGCAAGGCAAGAAATCAATTGAACTAAGAAAGTGGAAAACTTCTTTTAAAGGTGAATTTTATGTTCATGCATCAGGAAATCAAGATGAAGAGCAAATGAAAAGGTTTAATCTTAAAGACTTGCCAAGACAAGCAATAATTGGAAAAATAACTTTAGTAGAAGTAAAAAAATATGAAAATGAGCAAGAATTCTTAAAAGATAAAAACAAACATCAGGCAGAGAAAATGGAATTTGGAAGTTATGGTTTTATTTTAGAAAATCCAGTCAGATTAGAAAAACCAATTAAACAAAAAGGACAATTAGGTTTTTTTGAGGTTGATAAAAACTAATAAAATTTTACTCACTAAAAATATTAGAACCAAGAATAGTAAGAATATTTTTAATTTCATCAATTGTCTTTTGTTGGGAATTTTTATCAGACATTCTAATAAATTTTATTAAAATCTCAATAAGATTGTTCTCATCTAACAATTTTAACTTGAAACCATCTGTAATAAAATAAAATCTAAAGGAATTATATTTTATTTCTTTTATTTGCAGTCCGCCCACATTTCCTAATAATTTTCCTTTTTTAGGATTATCTTTTAAATCATACATTAACTTGAAGATTTTTTTAGAGTCCTGTTTGAACTTTTTAAAAATTTCATTTTTTAAAGCTTCAGAAATCATTACTTTGACTGTTCCGGCCATTTATTTTCAGCTTCTTTTATAGCTTCTTCTATTGGAATAAATCCTTTTTCATTCATTAAAAATTCCCTTAATTGCTCTTTAACAGCAAGAGAATACATCTTTCTAAGAATATCATTATAACTTTCTCCCTTTACTCCAAAAGATGAAATCTTTTCTTTTGTATCTTCTGTTAATTGAATAGTTGTTATTTCCATTTTAACCTATAGTACCTATAGCTTCTATAGTTTTTAAATCTTTCTTTTTTATTAAATAACTTTGAAGTGGACTTAGAAAAGTTGAATAGTACAAAAGTATACTAAAATTGTACTATGGGCAACTTAATAAGAACAATATTAGTCAAATTGAAAGTAAATTATGCAACGCCATTGAACAAAAAGCAGATATTCTGTGCAATGCAAATGAAAAGACTTTGTTACAAAAAAACGTAACATTTAAATAGTAAATGTTACTCTAAAATGTAACATGGAATTAGAAAAATTAAATGAGTGGAATCCCTGGTGGGAAAATAAGGAATTAATAAACGAACTTATTGGTATAACCAGAGATGAGTACAATTTATTGGTTAACTCAATTGAAATAAGAGAGATAACAATAATAACTGGTGTAAGAAGATCAGGGAAATCAACACTAATGTATCAGATGATTAAGAAGCTTTTAGAAAAAGGCATTTCTTCTAAGCAGATATTATTTGTTAATTTTGATGATAAAAAATTATCCCCAGATTCCTTGGATGATATATACGAAAGTTATAGAATCAATTTAAATCCAGAAAAAAAAGCATATATCTTCTTTGATGAAGTTCATAAAAAAAATGATTGGGAATCGTGGATAAGAAAAAAATATGATTTAAAAACTAAAGATAAGTTTGTTATTTCTGGCTCCTGCTCTTATTTATTAAAAAAAGAATATTCTGTTCTTTTAACAGGAAGAAACTTAACATTTGAAGTTTTTCCTCTTGATTTTAAAGAGTTTCTTTTATTTAATAATATAAAATTAGAAAAAGAAAATATTGAAAAAGGAATTTTGCTGGAAAAATCAAAAATTGTTATTTTAAACAAATTAAATGCATATTTAGAGCTTGGCGGATTTCCTGAAATTGTTTTAAAAGAAGAGCAGTTTAAAATGCAGGTTCTTAAACAGTATTTTGATGATATTCTCTATAAAGATATAGTAGATAGATATAATTTAAATTCACAAAAAACCAGCGATTTGGCTTTATTTTTAATAACTAATTTCACAAGCCCTATTTCTCTAAGAAATGTAAGAAATTCTCTTGGAGTATCTTATGATTTGATTAAGGATTATCTTTCTTATTTCAAAGAAGCATTTATTTTTTTTACCTTAGAGCATTTTTCTTATTCCTTAAAAGAGCAAAAAACACTTGCTTCAAAGATTTATTGTATAGATAATGGATTAAGGAATGCTGTTTCATTCAAGTTTTCAAAAGATGAAGGCAGACTAGTGGAGAATCTTGTTTTTTTAGAATTGAAAAGAAAAGGAAATGAAATTTATTATTGGAAAAATTCAAAACAAGAAGAAGTTGATTTTATAGTAAAAAATAAAGATAATAGTTTAGATGCAATAAATGTTTCTTACTCTGATGATATTAATGAAAGGGAATTAAAATCTTTATTAAAATTTAAAGAAAGCTTCAAAAAAACAAAAGAGTTGATAGTTATAACTAAAGATATTGAAAAGAAACAGCAAGATATTAATTTTATTCCATTATGGAAATGGCTTTTGGAGTAAAGATATTAATTAGTAAGTGGTAACAAAAACAAAAGATTTATAAATACCATTATTCTTTAATTTTTATAATATTTAATCGGAGGCAATTAAAAATGGTAGAATCATTATTACAAGTAAGAGAAGGAAGAACAGAATTAGATGTTATTTCAGATAGACAAAAAACAACAACTTTTATTCATCCAGCTTATCAAGGAACTTATTCTGAGCTTAATGATAGAATACCAGCAGACGGTTTAATAAGACCAAGTTTTAGAGATTCTGTTGATATAGTTCATGCTGGTTTTACTAATAAAAATCCAGATTATGCCAAATATGCTGATTATATTAAAAAAATTATGAAAGATGCATGGGTTAGAGGATTTACTGGTATTCATTATTCCAAAGGAGTTTTTGTTTTAGACTTTCCTGATGTTGTAAATAATACTGCTGTTATGAACGAATCTGATTTAGAAAAGAAATTAGGAAGCAGAGAAGAAGATGGGGTTGTTTATAGTGATGATGGATTATTAAGATTTATACCTTATGGTTTTAAAACAGAAGAAATGAAAGTTAAAGACTTAGCTAGAAATAGGCTTGTAATAGCAATGGCCCAAGATAGAGAAGGTGCAGAGAAATTAGCAGATATTGCGGATAAGCATAGAAAAAATCCATATTTACTTGCTTTGACTTCTGTTAATGAACCAGTAACCAGAGTTTCCGCTTTGTGCTCCGTTTGGAGCCTTGTCAACAGGCTTTGCGTTAATGGCAACGTTCGTGGCAGCGGCAGGGATGGTCATGCTTTTGGGGTACAGAGAAAGACTGGCGAAGCCAGTCCAGCCGAAAAAAGTTTATAAGCCAAATTATTTTTCTTTTTTATGTCTTAGTTTTAGCGTAAGCTAAACTAGGGCTACACGCCCATTGATAGTGCTTTATAGATAAAGCCATAAAATTCAACCATGACATTAAGTAAAAAATGAAATATGAAATGGTGGTGATTTGCTTTTAATTAATGAGCTACATAACTATTCCGCTTTGTACTCCGATTGGAACCTTGACAACAGGCTTAACGTTAATGGCAACAATCATGGCAACAACAGGGATGGTCATGCTTTTGGAATAGCCCTAGAATCTAAGACAATGAAAACTTATGAGAATCTTTATCCAGAGATTACTTCAAAAGAAAATTTACATTTAGCATATAAAAAAGCAAGAAAAAGAAAAACAAAGAAAGAATATGTGCAAGAATTTAGAAAAGATTTAAAGAAGAATCTTTCTCTTTTAAGAATAGAATTATTATTGCATTCTTACAAACCAAAACCATTGGAAACTTTTATCATTAGAGACCCAAAAACAAGAAAGATAAACAAATCAGATTTTAAAGATAGAATAGTTCACCATGCCTTATGCAATATAATAGAACCAATTTTTGAAAGGATTTTTATTTTTGATTCCTATGCAAACCGATTAGGCAAAGGAACCTTATCAGCCTTAAACAGATTTGATTTTTTCAAAAGAAAAGTTTCAAAAAATAATACAAAAAACTGCTTTATTCTTAAGGCAGATATCAGGCATTATTTTGACACAGTTTCTCATGAAATATTAATTAATATCATAAAAAGAAAAATAAAAGATGAGAAAATTATTTGGTTAATTAAGCAAATTTTAAGCAATTTTAATTCAGAAGTTAAAGGCAAAGGAATGCCTTTAGGCAATTTAACTTCTCAGTTTTTCGCAAATGTTTATTTAAATGAACTGGATTATTTTGTTAAGCACAAATTAAAAATAAAATACTACATAAGATATGTTGATGATTTTGTTATTTTTAACAGCAATAAAGAAATCTTAGAAAAGAACAAAGAAAAAATAAATTTGTTTCTTAAAAATGAATTAAAATTAGAGCTTCATCCAGATAAGTCAAAGATTATTTATTTAGGAAGAGGAGTATCTTTTGTTGGATTTAGAATATTTTATTATTATAAATTATTAAAAAGGTTTAACAGAAAAAATATTCAAAGAAAATTAAAAGAATGTTCTTTGCTAAAAGATAACATTAATTATAATAAATTTTATGAAACCATTCAAGGTTCTTTTGCTTATATGAACAATGCTAATACTTATAGACTTAAAAGACGATTAATCATGAAAATTGAAAAAAGTTTTCCTAATGAACTAGCCGATATAGAAATTAACAGATGGTTAAAGATAGCAAAACCCTAAAAGAATAAATCCAATTAAACAAAAAGGAGCATTACATTTTTTTGAGGTTGAAATATAAATCAATAATCTTATAAATTTTCTTAAATTAATAATTAAATGAAAACAACAAGAGAAACATTAGATTCAATTATTGCATCCTGCAAAATTTTTTCTAGTAGAATAAAAAATTATTTTCCTTTACTTCCAGATAATTTTTCTATAGTTGGAAGACCTATTCTAAGAGGTTATCAAGGTCCTCCACCAAAAAGTCCTCGTCCTGAACCGCAAACATTATGTTTAGATAATCCAAATTTGACTCCAGATACCTCAAAAGAAATTTTATATGCCTGTGTCAGATCAAAACCCTATATTGTTTAAGAGAATAAAGATTTATTTTTATTCTAAATCTAAAGATTTATAATATTCTATTTTTTTATTAATTTATGAAAATCATAGCAAGAGGAGCAGAAGCAGTTTTGTACAAAGAAAACAATTCTTTAATAAAAGAAAGAATAAAAAAATCTTACAGAATTCCAGAAATAGATATCCCTTTAAGGAAAATAAGAACAAGAAGAGAAGCAAAAATCCTGGAAAAACTTTCTTTTTCTCCCAAACTAATCAAATTAGATGAAAAAAACTTCAAAATAGAAATGGAGTATATTGAAGGAAAAACATTAAATGATTCAATAGACAAATTAAAAGACAGAGAAAAACTATTCATCTTATTAGGTAATCAAATAGAGCAAATGCATAATTTAAACATAATTCATGGAGACCTAACAACCTCAAACATGCTTTTAAAAGAAAACAAACTATTTTTCATTGACTTTGGCTTAAGCTTCATCTCAGACAAAATAGAAGACAAGGCAGTTGACTTGCATTTGTTAAAACAATGCTTAAGCTCAAAACATTATCAATATCCTAGTTTATTTGAATATGTCTTAAAAGGTTATAAAAACAAAGATGTCATAGAAAGATTAAAAAAAGTAGAAGCAAGAGGTAGATACAAAAACAAAAATGGAACCTAGCCCTTATTTAATAGGATTTTTATCATTTTCAAGTTTTTTAGTAGTTATCTACTTAATTTTCAATAAAGACTCTATTTTCAATAAAAACAAGAAACAATAAAGTTTTAAATTCAATTTCTTCTCTTTCTATTGATAGCCCCATAGTCTAGTGGTCTCTAATTAGAAAAATTAGCCACAAAAGGACGTGGGCCTTTGGAGCCTGAGACCCAGGAGCATAAAGAAAATATGCTGGGAATTCGAATCCTGGTGGGGCTATTTATTTATAATTGTATAGTAGTTACATAACTGAAAGATTTTAAAAGGATAATATGAGTACCCTTTTGCATTAAATGAATCTATTGCATTATAATGGCATTTTACCAATACTTGTAACCAAAATGTTTAAATAGTTTAATATTATAATATATTATAATACACATGGAAACTATAACAAAACAAACTAGGGAGGTTGGAACTTCAGCAGGGGTTTTATTGCCTAGAAGCTGGTTAAACAAACAAGTAGTTGTAACTCTTTTCGAACCATCAAAAGAAAAAATTCTCCAAGATATTATAATTTGCTTATTTGAACATGATCTAAATGAAGAAGTAAAGGGCATTTATCTGTATGGCAGTTATGCGAGAGGAGATTCTGACTTTAATAGCGATATAGACATTTTGATTATCACACAAAATACAAATAAACTTGTCAATTATAATAATTATGAAATCCTTTTAGTTTCAGAAAGTTCTTTTTCAAAAAACTTGCCAAATAACCTGAATTATTTAAGCCTTCTGAAAGAAATAAAAGTTATTTTAAATAAAGAATTAATTGAGAAGTATAAGATCAAAAAGTATAATTTTAATATTAAAATAAACCTTTCGGAGATTACAGGAGTTTTTAAGATAAATCAAGAGTCTATAAACATGTGCAAAGATAATAATTTAAATCTCCCCGACGGGGTCGTTTATTCTGTTGTCTTAAGATTAAGAGAATTATATCTTATGAAGTGCCTTCTTTCTAAAAGGAGTTATTCTAAAAAAGACTTTTTAGAATCAATAGGAGATAAAGTTTATACTGCTTATCTTAGAATAAAAAGAAATGAGAAAGAATTAAATAATCTTTCTCCAAATGAAGTAATAAACGCAATGGAATTATCTAAAAAATGGTTAAAAGAATTAAAAGAGCAGAAAAAGGAATTGAAAGTCTGAAAAAGCAAATAGAAAAACATTTTGGAAAAATTGAAGCAGACATCCAAGAAAATAATATTGATAGAGGAAGATATCATTTTAAAGAAATAGATAAAAGCTTATTAGTAGCATTAGAAATTAAGATCAAAATTCTGGGAATAGAAGATGATAAATTGGTTCGATCCTACAGAGAAAGATTAGAAAAATTAAGAAAAAACCTGGACTTAGATGACTCGGTGTAAACAAGACATATATTTCCTAGACTTAAAATAATTGAAGTAATTGTGCCTTATCAGCCAGTTTTAAGCAAAAAAGTCTGATAAATAATTTTTAGTTATAAGGCTAGTGGGGCTATTTTTTATGTTTTTCTTATAAATTTGTAAAATAAAAGAATTTATATATTAGACTATTCTAATCTGAAAATATGGGAAGATTTTTCAATCCAAAGGATGGAAATTTTAAATTCATTAGGTAATAAAGAAATTAGTGAGAAATATGAAAATAGGAATTGTGATAAGTACAAATGAACCAGAAGTTGTCTGGAATGCATTCAGGTTTGGAGTAACAGCACTAAAGTCCAGTCACGAGGTTAAGGTATTTCTTATGAACAAAGGAGTAGAGGTGGAAGACCTTAATGATAAAAAATATAATATTAAACAACAATTAAGCCAGTTTCTCGAAGATAAAGGGCAAATACTTGCATGCGGAACATGCCTGAAAGCACGGCAAAAAGGAACAACAAATTCATGTCCAATGTCAACAATGAAAGACCTATTGGAAATGGTTGAAGAATCTGATAAAATTCTCACTTTTGGCTAACTGATTTTTTAAGCATGAAATCTATTATTAACTATTATTCTTTTTAGAAAACTTTACAAAGGTCTAAATTAAGTTAATATGATGAGTAAACTAAAATTTGTTAGAAGAACTGAAGAAGCATGGAAAAAATATGAAAAAGAAGAATTCAAAACTCTTTCTACTAAAGATTTTCTCAAAGAACTTAAAAAACTCTAATTCTTTTCTATATATTCACATTTTTCTCTATTTACTAAATTCCAGTCTAATTTTACTAATTGTTTTATAGCAGTATTTTTAGTATTTAACTTATACAAATCAGATTTCCCAACTCTTCTTGTTTTTATAACAATATTATTCTTCTCTAATCTAGGGGTGACATATGTCCCTAGGTTACACAAAATCATTCTAAAGATAGTTTTATAAACAGCAGTCTTTGAAATAAAATAGGATAAGTTGGTGAAAGCTCACTTATGCCAGAATAAACTTCTAGCATATTATCCTAAAATAAAACTATTCATGAAGGCAAGCATTTTTAGTGCAGGTTTTTCTGCAAGAAAAAAGTGCGCAGGTTCATGAAGGGTGCAACCCTCATATGGCAAGACTATATTCAAGAAGCAAAGGAAAAGCAGGAAGCAAGAAACCTTTAGATGCAAAAAAACAGCCATGGGTATCTTATTCTAATGAAGAAATAGAAAAATTAATTGTAAAATTAGCAAAATCAGGTTTAACAGCAAGCCAGATTGGTTTAAACTTAAGAGACAGATATGGTATTCCAGATGTTCAGGTAATAACAAGCAAGAAAATTTCCCAGATATTAAAAGAACATGGTGCATTGCCTAAATTACCAGAAGATTTAATTTCATTAATAAGAAGAGAAATTGACTTAGCAAAACATTTAGAAACAAACAAAAAAGACACCTCAGCGCAAAGAGGTTTAATACTTACAGAAAGTAAAATCAAAAGATTAGTTAAATATTACAAAGCACATAAAATGCTACCATTAACTTGGGAGTTCTCAAGAGAGAATGCAAAATTATTGATAGGATAAAATGGCAGAAGACACAACAAAGAAAGGAAAGAAAAAATGGTATCAAATCCAGTCACCTGATTTCATCTCTAAAAATACATTAGGTGAAACAACTTCAATAGACCCAAAGAATCTAATCAACAAGCATCTTTCAAAAGGATTGTCAGAAGTTACAGGCGACCCTAAAATGCAGAATGCAAAAATAACTTTTGCTATAAACAATGTTATTGATAATAGGTGCTTAACAATTGTTTCAGGTTATGAATTAGTTTCCTCTTATCTAAGAAGAGCAGTAAAAGTTGGTAAAGACAGGATAGATGATTCTTTCATAACAGAAACAAAAGACAAAGTAAGAATAAGAATAAAGCCTTTCATAGTTACAAAATTCAAATGCAATAATTCAATAAAAAGGTCAATAAGAGAAACAGCAAGAGAAATTTTAATCAAAGAAGCAGCTGCATATGATTATAATCAATTCTTAACAGAAGTTATTTTTCATAAAATTCAAAGCCAGATAAAAGAAAGAGTAACCAAAGTTTATCCAGTTACCTTGGCTGAAATTAGAATGATAGTTAGGTTATAGTTCTAACAAAAAGCTTTATAATTGCTTCAAATTTCTTAATTTTAAGCCTCAATAGCTCAGCCTGGTAGAGCAAAATATAATCTTATATGCTCAGCTGCCTTGTATCTGAGTTTACTATTGCTCAAGAAAGTTAGCAGTAGGCCGGGAGTTCAAATCTCCTTTGAGGCTTTTTTTTTATTTTCTTTACAAAGAATTTAAATATTCTTCAAAATACATATTCTAATGACACAAAAAATTGAGTTTTCATTCTTGAAAATAATTACAGGTTCAGAAATTTCATCTAGAAGGCTCCCTATTATGAAAGCAAAGAGCAATACCTCAGGTCCAATAATTTGGTTAACCGCATGTTCTCATGGTGATGAAGTAGGAACAATAGTTATAATTCAAGAACTTTTCAAGAGATTAAAAAAATCACCTTTGTTAAAAGGCACAATTTATGCATTTCCATTAATGAATCCAATTGGATTTGAAACCTCTTCAAGAGATATAACTCTAAGTGAAGAAGATTTAAACAGGTCTTTTCCAGGTGATGAAGACGGCTCATTTGCAGAAAGAATAGCATTCAAGATATTTTCAACAATACAAGAAACAAAACCAAGATTAGTAATTGATTTGCATAATGATTGGACAAATTCAATCCCTTATTGCTTAGTAGATGTCCAGCCAGGAAAGCAAAATAAATTAGCATATAAAAAAGCAAGATATTTTGCAAGAAAAACAGGTTTTTTAGTTGTTCAGGAAGCAATTGAAAGCATAAAGCAGGATAATTTAGACAGAACATTATCTTTTAGCTTGTTAAATCAAGATATACCTTCATTAACATTAGAATTAGGTGAATCAAGCGTTGTTAATGAAAAAAATGTAGAATATGGCGTAGACTCAATATGGAATATTTTAATGTCTTTTAACATGGTTGAAAAAAGAGAACAATTTGAATTTCCTTTATTGAACATAAAAGATAAGAAATTCAAGTATTCTTCTCATCCCCATACTTCTAAATCAGGTATAATTAGATATACTTCGAAACCAGGTGATTTTGTTTTAGCAGGTCAGACAGTTGCAAAAATATACAGTATATTTGGCACAGTCCAGGAATCAATATCAGCATTAAAAGATGGAATAGTTCTCGGTTATTCTGATTCAGCTGTTTCCTTTCCAGGTACACCTATAATGTCTTTTGCTTATGTAGAATAAACTTTTTCTTGTAAGAAAAACTTTAATGAAAAAGAATAATAAAAATTGGGCCCAGCAGGACTTTCAAAAGCTTTTCTTTTTCAGGGTGTTCTTTTCCCCGAAGGCTTTTCTTACAAGAAAAGGCTTCTTTTGAACCTGCGACCTTCACCATTCTGAAATCTTCGTCAAGGTGACGTCATAACCGTTGTCCCTTCCTTTCTTTTTCTTCAGATGTTCCTTTTTGCTGAAGCTTTTTTCTAAAAAGCTTCTTCCTGAAGGTTTCTTTTACAAAAGAAAGCTTCGTCTAGACGATGAGCCCTTAAAATTATCAAATTTCAGTCATTTATATAGCTTACTTTTTTAGTTTACTTAAATCACCATTTATAATTATAGGACTAAAACCTAAAATTTCATCCTTAAGAATATTATCAGGTATTGGATTAAACAAATATAATTCTTTCTTTAATTCCCAAGCTTTAAACATTTCTAAAAATGTTGCACCACCAATATAATTTGCCTGCCCATTTTTTTCAAAATTTAAAACTAAGATTGCATCATTATTTCTTATTTTCTCTTCTTGTAACCTAAGCATTTCACCTTTCCATTTAGCATGCTGTTCTTTTCCTAAATTTCTAACTTCCTCCTCCATAAAAGGTTTATCAAAACTATTAGGCAATGTTATCTCATGCTCTTCTTTTTCAAGCTCTTTTTTTATAGAATCAACTTTATCATAAAAATGCTTGCTGCAGCAGATAAAAATTTTCATAACAATTGAACAATCTCGTTCTTTTTAATGTTTTCCAAGTGGGTAAACTTTATAAATAAGTTCACTTATATACAGGTTAGTAAGGTGATTCAAAGCCTTTAAAAAGCTTTGACTGGGAAAAAGAGGTTAAAATAAGCTTATTTATATGGTACCAACACAACAGGAGCTCCTGGACTTTCTAAAAAAGAGAGATCTAGTGAATTTTTCTATAATTGCAAAGTTCTTTGAGATAAATAACTCGACAGTTTCTGACTTAATAGCAGACCTAGAAAAAAAGAAATTAGTCGAAGTAAAAAAGCTTGGAGGGAGTAAAATTGTCAGAGTTAAGAAATAAAGCCCAAGTAACTCCCTATATTATATTAGGTATAGTCATCTTAGGCTTAGTAATAGCTTATTTTGCAATAAACCCTCTAAAATTAGGAAAAACAAGCGAAACAGAATCCCAGTTTGTTCCAGTGCAAAATTATATTCAAGATTGTATAACTTCAGTTTTCAATGATGCTGTTTTAATTTCATCAATGCAGGCAGGTTATATAACAGTTCATGAAAGTTCCATATTGGTTCTATGAAGATGCAAATACAGTCCAGCATTTAAACATTCCAAAAAAAGCATTTATAGAAAATGAAATAAGCAATTATACCAAAAATAATATGCAAGTATGTTTTTCTAACTTTACTTCATTTAATGGATATTCAATAGAAAATTTAGATTCAGCAAAATTCACAACAAAAATAGAAGATGAACAAGTATTCTTAGAAATGCAAAGTAATATTAAAATAAATTATAAAGAAACAGAATTTTCTTTTAAACGATATGCTACTTCAATAGAGTTCCCATTAGGCTCTTTATATGATTCAGCTGTGAAAATAATGGAAAAAGAAAACAATGAATTCTTCTTTGAAGAAAGAACAATTGACATAATGTCAGTTTATGATGAAATTCCATTGACAGGCGTAACTTTAGATTGTACTCCAAAACCATGGATAGTAGAAAATGTAAAAAAATCATTCAAAGATATTGTAAATAACAATTTAGAGGCAGTAAGCCTGCAATCTTCAAATAAGTATTATTCTTTAGACATTTCAAATGCAAATGTAGACTCTTTTTTCTCTTATAATCAGGAATGGCCTTTCTTATTGGAAGCAGAACCTCAAAAAAATGGCTTATTATATCCAGAATCATCAATAAGCAAAAAACTATCATCTTCTTCTTTAACATCTTTGGTTTGCTTGAATAATTATAATTTTGTTTATAATGTAAAATATCCTGTTTTAGTAAGATTAGTTAAAAACAATCATATGTTTCAGTTTGCATTCCAGACAATAATAAGAAGCAATGAACCAAGAGTTTCAACAAAAGCACCAGAAGTTATAGACACAGATTCGCAATATTATATATGTGATAAAAGAATTAATCAGCAGGAAATAAATGTCTTCTCTTCAGATATGAGTCCAATAGACAATGCAGAAGTTAAATATAAATGCATAACTCAATTATGCAGCATAGGAACAACTAATAATGGAACATTAAAAGAAAAATTCCCTCCTTGTCTTAATGGTTTGTTAATTGTGGAAAAAGAAAATTACCTGCCTTCCTCAATCCAGTATTCTACAAACCAGGAATCTTCAGTTTCATTATTTATGGAACCATTAATAGAAAAGGATTTGCAAATAGTTTTAATCAATAAAAAAACAGGTTCAACAAAACAGGTTTCAAATGAAAAAATATATTTGTCAATCTCAGATGATTATGGCTATTCAGAAATCTTGCAATATCCAGAGCAAAATAAAATAAAAATAGCTCCTGGAACTTATCATTTGCAAGCCCAGGTTGCATTAAATGGCAATTTCACATTTAAAGAGCAAAAAATAACAAAATGCACTTCAGTGCCTTATCCAAGTGCATTGGGTTTAATACTAAAAAGAAAAGAATGTACAGATGTCATTATAGATCCAATCTCTTTATCAAATATAATCCTTGGCGGTAATCAATTTGATTTTACAATAACCAAAGAGAACTTTTTAGGAAGAACCTTGAAAATATATTTAATAATAGAAGAAAAGCCAGGCAATCAGGAAGAGCTTTCAAACATAATTCAGTCAATAGAAACAAATCATATTTCAGATAAATTCAAAATTCCGGAGATAATATGAATAAAAGTATAATATCCCTAATATTAGTAATTTTAATAATCAGTATGCCATTGACTTCAGCTGAAATTACAGAAAAAACAGGTGAATCAGTTGTTGTTGAAGTAGCAAAATATGAACCACAAATTTTGCATGCAGATATTTTGGAAAAACAGCAGCAGACACCAGTCATAATTTCTTTGAAAGGTTTAACATTAGGAAGTATATTATTAGGCAATGAAGGTTCTCAATATTCTCCTTTATATTCCCAGCCAGCAATATCTAGAATAGAAAATCCAAGATTAACTCAAAGAAGTCCATTAATCTCCTCAGTTGTTCATGTCCCGCCTGCTTCAGGAACTTATAGATTAAGTCAAGATGGCAGAACAGTAGATTTAGGAAGTTTAATAGTTTATTTGAAAAAAATAAATTCAGAAGATGAATTATTTGGTGAAAGAAAAAGCACCTTAGAAATAGGTTCAAAAACAATTGATGCTGACTTGTCAATGGCAATCCATTTTAATACAGAAACAGCTGCCTTTGGTTTAGGAACCCAATCATTGACATTAAATGAATATCCTAATAAAAATATCTGGATAAATTCAATCTTAAACTCAGAATTAGCTTACAATTCTTTGTTTTATGGCAATTTATATCTTAGGGCATTTAATGTTAATAATCCTTCAGAACATGCTTCATTTGAAATTTACAAAGACAAATCACCAGGAGTTTCATTTTTCCAAAATCAGAATTTAGAAACAGTAGGAAGTACAAGTTCTTTGAAAGTAGGAGAAATATCTAATCCATTGGCAATTCCAAATAATGTAGATTCTCAATCACAATATTACAGGATAAGATTAGATTCAATCGATGCTCCAAGAGATCATGCATTATTAAATTACAATGGCAATAAATTATCCTTGGCAGTAGGCCAGAAAATCCCAGATACAAATTATTTTGTTAAATCAATTGGAGAAGAAAACGCCTTCAGAGACACTGTTGTAATATCAGATGGCATGGGTCACGATATTACATTAACATTAGTAAAGCCAGTCTCATCTACAACAACATTAGAAATTGAAAAACTAAAAGCAGAAATCACAAGCTCATCATTAAGTGCAGATAATAAACAAAAAGCCGTATCAACATTAAATTATATTGGTGCTGAAGAAAATCACGCTATTTTGCAAAAAATCTCTGAATCTTCTACTCGCTACAATATTGACCCCAATCTCATGATTGCAATAATGACTCGAGAATCTGTAGGCAATCCTCTGGCTGTTTCTCATAGACGAGATGGAACAGGATGTGGTGCAGCAGGTTTAATGCAAATTATGCCTGGAACAGCAAAAGATAGGCTAACTGAAACTTCACCAGGAATACCAAGTTTACCTTCTAACTTCAAATTTGATTTATTCAAAAGAACAAGTCATCCAGGAGATGATTCTATTACTTCTTGTGATGATGCATATACAGATGCTTTGGAATTAGCAATTAGAGGAAAAACTCAAGAACAAGCAGCATCAATAGACTCTCGTTTTGATCCAGCAAAAAGCATAGAACTAAGTGCAAGATATTTATGGAAATTAAAAAATATAAATTTCAAAAATAAAGATATACGATTTACAATAGCTTCTTATAATGGTGGTACTGGTGCTGTATCTGCAAGTTGTACTAGTTCAGGTGTATATTCTAACGCATGTATAACTAAAAGTGAATCTAAAGATTATGTTGACCTTTATGTTTATCCAATCTATCAAGTATTAAGTAATATCCAATCAACAGAAACGCAAGAAACACCACAAACTTCCGCAACAGAAACACCACAAACAACTGATGCTAGAAATTTTGTTAAAGAACCAGACCCATGCGTAGATTTTGTAAAACAGGATTTAACAAATTTTGATTTAACAGCAGCTATTTCAAATTCAGCAAATTTAGCAGCATTAAATAAAAACATGCAGTGTTCCTCAATCTCAGAATTAAAAAAATTATTAGAACAGCCTTATACAAAAGATAAGCAATCAGAAGATATAACCAATTATCTTCTTGGCAGGTTGTATGAAAACTTAGAAACACCAATAACAGCAATAGAATATTACAAGCAATCAACAAATCAGGATGCAACAAACAGAAGAATAGCTCTTGAATGGAAAATAATTTCAGGAATTCAGTCAGATTTCTTAAACTTGCCAGGAGAATCTGGTAAAATAGCTTTAATGGGTGTAAGAAGGCCTTCTTTATTGGAAAAACCAATTGCTTCAATAAGAATTGAAGGCGCTAATGAACAGCAATATAGGGAAGGAGATAAATTAAAAGACAATGCAGGAAAAGAAATAACAGGAAAAAAAGTAACAAAAGTAAATGATGTAGAGACAACACAAGAATTCTATTTTGAAGTTCAGGAAGTCCAGACAAATAAAGTAATTTTAAAAAGAATTTATATTGATGCTGAAAAAAATCCATTAGAAACTCAGCCAGTAGAAGCTTCAATTAATCTTAATCTTAATTTAGAATCAAAAACAGATTACCAGCCAAATAATCAGCTTTTATTATCAGTTACAAATATTAATACTCAGTCAGAAGCTTCTGTAACTATTCTTCCAGGAACAGGAAAAGCAGTTTCAGATTCAACTTTCTCAGTCCATATACCTGTTGCAAAAAGAACAATCAAATTTACAGATGAGCAAATTGATTCTCAAATTAATGCAACTCAAAAAATGATTAACAAATTATCAGGTTACATTGATTTTTTAAATAAAGTAATTCAGGTTGGTGTTGCAATTTGTTATGCAACCTGGACAATAATTATGGTAAAAACATTCTTTAAAGGAGATCCAATAAAACAAAAAGCCCAGTCATTAGTAATGCGAGGAGCAGATGGAAAATCAGGATGGTTTAAATATTGTCAGGAAAATTCAGGAATTGATTCAACAGGTAAAAAAAGAGGAGAAGGATTTTCAAATTATGATGCCTGTGTTTTTGCAAAAGAAAAAGAAATTAACATCCAAGTTGAAAATTATAATACTAAAATAAAATCAAGCCAGGAACAAGCTAAAAATTATTTAAGTAAAGGTACAAATAAAGCAGACTTAGAAAAAATAGGCATAAGTGAGCAAAGTGTTTATGATTCTTTTATGAATAATGAATTATCTAACTCTTGCCCTACTAGTCTCGGAATTACATGTGGTTTTACAAGTGATTTGCCAGCAGAAAAATTAACTAAATTAACAGCTATCAGAGAAAGAAGTGAAATAAACATTCCAGGATTAACACCTGCACAAAAAGAAGAGTTAATTTTAGAAATTTACAATAGAGAACTGCCTTCTCAAACAGTTTCTAATATAGGAACTACAATTAAAGATGTTACAGGAGCAGATTCTATTACTGGATTAAACATAAATAATTTATTAACAGAAGAGCCAAAACAAATTGGGAATAACATTATAGTATATACCAAAGATACAGCTGGTAAAATTATGCCTGTTTCAGTAACAAAATCAACTTCATTGCTTGAAGGAGTTACAAGAGAAAAGTTAGATCAAAGTATGTATGATTTATATCAAACAGCTTCAACTCCTCCTGTTTATTATCTAGCACCCAAAATAGCAACTTCAATTCAATGCAAAGATGAATATGTAAATCAAATTGATTATAATAATGATAAATCATTATTCAGATTACCTTATGATGCTTCAAAATGTTTATTTCTGGAATTTAGAGATTATTCAACTCCAGGAAGCACGCCTGGAAAAGTTTGGCTTGTAAATCCAAATACAAATCAGGTTCAGGTTTTATCAGAAAATAATCCAGTCACAGCTTCTGATTACAATAAAGCAATTAATTTATGGCGTCAAGCTCAATATGAAAACTGCAGAAATAATAGAATTTCAATGTCAGGAAGACCTAATCTAAGATGTGTTTTAGGAACACAAAATTTAGAGCAAGAAGCAGCAAAATCACAATGCACAGATACAATGTCAATTTCAAGTTGTAAAACATTATTTTTTGTATGTGACCCAGTAATGTGTCCAAGTTCAAGATTTAATTTAGGTGGAAGATATCCTGTTTCAAATGTTATTTCAACAGGGATTTATGGTTCATTAATCTTAGGTGGAGATTCATTAAATCCAACTTCAATTGTATCAAATGCAGCTCATCTTAAAGTATGCCTTCCAGGTGTTCAGGCAGGTTTAGAAGGATTAAGGTCAATGTTGCAAGGTTACAATCAATGTTTGCAAACACAAAAGAAAGAAGGAAAAGCAGTTGGCATTTGTGACCAGATACAAAGTACTTATGCTTGTGAATTAATTTGGAAAGAAGCTTATTTGATTGGAAATGTTTTAGGAACAAAATGGGGATTAATACCTTCATTTGATAATCCTCTTTCAGGCGGAGGAGAATATTCCAATATGCTTTCTCAAGGACAATTAGTTACGAATCAATTTAAAACATTTACAGAACAATACAAATCAAGTCCCATTGCTTCATTCCAATCAAAATCAACAGAAGAAATTGGAACTCAAATATGTGCAAAGGCATTTTATGGTAAAATGCCAAGTTTAGGAGAAATTTCATCCCAGATGCTTACACCTGAAAGTCCTGTTCAGTTTTCAGCTTATTTTGATGAATCTCCTTATAGTGAAGAAAATCCAACAACAGGTAATTTACAGCAAAGGTCAGCAGGATTATCTCGTTATAATATTTATTACCATGTTTATGCAGGTTCTTCAAATGATTTAAAATATTCAGTTTATATGAAGCACCCTGTATCAGGAGTTCCTGTAATTTATGTTACAGATGAAGTTAATTCCCAATTAGCAAGAACAGCAAAAGGTTCTACAATAGACAAATCATTAAGTGTAACATCTCGTCCAGGTTATACACAAATATGCATCTGGGCAAATGGAAAAGAAGAATGTGGCAATTCAAGATTATCAACATCATTAGCATTCACAGCAGTCCAGGATCAATTGACAGCTAACTCAGCTAACCAATTAATAAAAACAGCAGATGAATGCATGCCATCTAATCAAGGTCCTGTTGTAAATGATGTTCTCGCTCTTCCTACAACATTAGGAAACTCTAATGCAGGAATTAACAGGTTATGCAGCAATGAAAATCCAGGAAAATCAACAGGTAAAATAGAATCATGGCAAATAATAGGAACATGTGGCAAGGATGAATTAGGAAGAAGTTTAGGCCAGTGTTGGATTGATATTTCAACAATAGATATTACAGATAGGCAATTAGCAGGTCAGGTTCAAACAACAATAACTTCTTCAGAAGAAAATCAGCCAACAAATCAAAAAATAAAATTCATGAGAGAATCATTTACAAAATTACAGGTAGAATTAAATAAAATAATTTCAGACAAATTTGAATTAAGTTCAAATGGAAAAACATTTTCTTCCCAGATTGCTTTATTGCCACAAGAAAACTTACAAAGCTTTAATACAAAATTATCAGAAATATTAGCTCAAACAGATTCAGGTTCATTAAAAAATGCCTTAATAACTTCCAATCAACTTGTTAATTCACAAACACTAACTGGAATTTCTTCAGGAAATACTTTTACTAATTATAGAAAATTAGCAGACTTAACCAATACAGTTGATGGCGACCCAGAAATAATATCCCAGTCTCAATTAAGAATAAGCATGATTTATTTTGCATTTGCTGATTTAACAAATACAATAAAATTAGAAGCAGACAGAAGAAAATGTGGGAATAATGTTATTGATGCAAATACAGAAGAGCAATGTGATTTAGGCAGTCTAAGTTCAACAGACTGGGCAAGTAAATTCTGCAACCCACCTGCTTCAGAAAACCAGTGTAAATGCACTTCAACAGAATACGAACCAGATTCAACTACAAAAGGTTGTAAATTAAAACAAACTCCAGTAGAATCATCAGGAGAGCAAGAAGCAGAAGAAACAACTTTATCTTTTAATCCATCTGGTGGTGAACATATGACTGGTGATAGAATCGCAGGAAATCTTGCTCTTTGTAGATTTGAATACAACAATGGGGCATTCTTAGGCATAAGTGATATTAATATTATCTTAAAATATATCAAGCAACCAAATGGTCCTTTAAATAAATGGCAGTATAAAGAAAACACTAATGAAAATTATAAACCTACTGGAACAATTCCAACTAAAGGAGATACAGGGGTGCAAACTCTTATTCGAGATTTAGAAAATAAAAATTTCTTAAGCGGTTTACAGAGAATGATACTTGAAAATGGTCAAAATGATGATGATTATGTAAATGTTCATCTAGAAAATAGTGATAAGGGTTCAATAAAAGTCAACACAGTAACAACTTCTGCTTTAGAGTATAGTTTAAATTTAATACTAAATCAATGCGAACTTACTAAAGTTGCAAATTCTGCTGGACAAAGCGGAACAGGACCCAGATGCGAAAAAGTAGACGCGAATACAATTAATTGTTATGATTTAACAGAAGAAAGTAGTGTAGTAGTAGACGGAAAGAAGATTACTATGGAGTTATTTCGAGAACAGGGACATGTATATTATAGTATAAAAGAGAAAGAAGGAAATTATTATACTAAGTACGCTTGTAATACTCAAGGAAATCAACATATTTCTTTTAAAGATATTACTGGTAGTGTTATAATTCTAGGTTCAAAAAAAGTAATTATAAATTGCGATCCTAAAAAGGAAATTGAATTTAAATTAAAACAAAATTACCTTTTAGATTTAGTTATAAAGAATGCAGCAGAACAAACCATTACCCCAACTTCCACTCCAATGTGCCAGATAGAATATGACAATGATGACTACCAACTCACCAATTTACAATTTTCTTTTATTAATAGCGAATGGAATAGTAGAATAAATTTTCATGAAAGAAATAAAGAAGAAGAAATATACTCTGCTCTTAGCTCTATAGATCTTAATACATTCTTCCCTCCAGGCATGTTAGAAGCAATATTCCCTTCAATACTTTTGTCATTAAAAAATAATCCAAGAAGTTTTAGTGGCGGTATGCAAGTTTTAATAGATTATGCAAATGGAAATAATGAAGGAAGAGATGATGACCATCTAATTGTAAATTTTAATAATAAGGATTATGATATTCCCCATGGGCAAGTCAATCAGGAAATTATAAAAGTAATATGTAATTATGCTCCCGATGTATTAGCAAAGCAGGATGGTAAATTTATATCATGTCAGGAAGCAAATAATATAATAACCTGTCCTAATATAAAATTGTCTGCAACACTGCCAATAACATTAACAAGATATTTTGCTTCTGGAAGCACAACATTGGATAAAAAAGAAGAAACAATTATAATTAATCCTGATCAAAGGGATGCTTCAAAATTGTATTTAACAGGCTCGAATATTTTAAGGGACAACAAGCCTATTGCCCAGCAATTACCAATTTCGACTGGTTCAAATTTAATTTATTACAATATAAATAGTTTAAATATTGAAAAAATAGCAATAACTTCATTTATTCCAGCATCAGGCACTAATCCAGCAACAGCAACCATAATTTTTAAATAATAAAATGAAATTTCATCTAAAAAAAACATTAAAGCCATTTCTTTTAGATTTGTCTTTTTTCATCTTGTCATTTTTGGTAATTATTTATGCTAAAATTAAAGTAACATCTTATTGGATTTTAATTAATTCATACTCTCCAACATTGCAGGAATTGCAGATTACAGCAAATTTAGAAGATACTTATACTGTTCTGCAATCTTTAAACTCAATAATTATGAAAGCATTTGTTATTATAGCATTAGCATTATTTTTAATTTACTTAATTTTTATATTTACCCAGTCATTTACATTTCAAAGCAATAAAAAATATTTTTTAAAATTTTCTTTATTTTCCTTAATACCTTTTTTATTTTTAATTTTATCTTTAATTTATTTAAGCATTTTTTTAGCAGTTTTAACATTAATTTTGTCTTATCTAATCTTCTGCTTATATTTTGGCTTTAACAAGCATAATTTCAATAAACTGTTAAAGAAATTTTACTTAACCTTACCAGCATATGTTTTATATTTAATATTAATCTTATTAATTTTAGCTGCCTTAACTTCTTCATTATTGTTTATATTTGACTTTTCAAATTTTATATTTCCATTAACAGCATTAATATTAATTTTTCTGTTCTCAGTTTACAAGCAATATCTAATTAAAAAATTTGAAGAATAAATTCTATTTAAAGGCTTCAAAAAATAAAAAAAGAATTACTTTTTAATCAAGGTAATTTCCACAGTAGAGACTCTAACCTGCCTTCCTTCTTTGTTTTCAAAGTCTTCGCTTCCAATCTTTATGCCTGCTGTATCCACTGTTCCTTCTAGAAATCTTTTTGTTGTTACTTCGGCTATATCAACTGCTCTTGATATAAACTTGCCTCTTGCCTTAATTACAACCTCATTTGCATTTTGTGTTGTAAATTGCATTACCACGCCGGTGACGTAATTCATAAAAGGCTTATCACCAACTAAAACAATGTGGTCGTTTGGGTTTCGATGTTTTTGATGTTCTTCCATGTAAATCCCTCCAAGTATAAAAATAACAAAGAACCCAAGTTTATAGATTTTTCTGTTTTTCAGCTTTCTTCAATCTGGTCAAATAACCAGCAATAACATTTCTTAATTTTTTAGAATACAACTCTAAAGAAGCATCTACTCTTCCTTTATTTTTAGCATAATCAGTGCTGGAAAAAGATTCAGGATTATTCTTAAATAACTTCAAGCTTACTCTTTTAGTTAACTTAGTTTTAATTCTTCCCATTGTATAGAATGCTGAAAGTTGATTTTTAAACCTTTCTAAATTCAATTTTTATGTGTTATCTGAAAATTAGTTCTCAAGGCTGATTTAAATCAGTCTATAAAATTTACAAAAAAGAGTCTTTTTGAGACTCTGCGGTTGAAAACCGAAGGTAAAAGCAGTTATCAGGCAAGAAAAATAGCTAAAATCAGTATAAGAAGAGTTGATGAAATATAAAAAGAATATTTAACCTCGTTGCCAAGAAGTCCATATCCTGAATTGCAATTAGGTTATGGATGAATTGGCATAAAAAAGTATATAAAGTGTAATATTATATGTATAATATGAAAATGACCAAGAAAGTTATAAAGATTGCATATAGTTTAGGAATTATTATAGATAAACCAATAATTGAGAAAATAAGAGTAAAAGAAGGAGATTATGTTGAAATAGACATAAAGAAAATAAAATGATAACCTACAAATTCAGATTATACCTAAAGAAAGCAGAAGAAGAAAAGCTAGAAATAGCTAAAGAAGTTTGCAGGCAAACTTATAATCATCTGCTTTCAGAACTCAATGGAAGATATACAAAAAACGAAATTCAGAATTACTTGCTTGATTTGAAGGTTTGTTATCCTGAAATGAATGAGATTCATTCTAAAGTTTTGCAGATGGAAAATCAAAGATTGTTTTCTAATTTATCTTCGCTTTCTAAATTAAAAAAGAAAGGGCATAAAGTTGGAAGATTAAGATTCAAAGGAAAAAACTGGTTTAAGACTTTCACTTATAATCAATCTGGATTCAAGTTGATTAAGACAAACAAAAGGTATGACTTGTTGCATTTGTCAAAGATTGGATATATTCCAATCAAACTACACAGAGAAGTTGAAGGAAATATAAAAAATATTACAATAAAAAAGTCTAATGAAAAATGGTATGCTTCCATTACAACCGATGCAATTATTAAAAGAGAATGTGGAACTAAAGAAATTGGAATTGATGCTGGTATTATGAATTATATTTATGACAGCGAGGGAAATGCTTATGAAAATCCCAAGCATTTTGACAAGTATCATTCAGAACTAAAGACTGCACAGCAATCTTTATCAAGGAAAAATAAAGGAAGTAATAGCAGAAAAAAGGCAAGGATAAAAGTTGCTAAAATCCACGAAAAGATTGCTAATGCAAGAGATGATTTTATTCACAAGCTTTCTGCTAAACTTATTAAAGAAAACAAGTTTATTGCTATTGAAAAATTGAATATAAAAAACTTAATGTCAATTTCGTATAATGCTAAAAATATCGCAGATGCAAGCTGGGGAAAACTATCTTGTTATCTACACTACAAGGCTGAAAGTGCTGGTTGTGTAGTCCAAGATGTAGACCCTGCTTATACTACGATGGATTGTAGTTTTTGTGGAACGAGAAACAACAAGCTTGAAATTTCACAAAGAAAGTTTGTTTGTAAAAAATGCAACAAAGAAATTTCAAGAGACTACAATTCTGCACTAAATATATTAGCAAGAGGTAAGGAACTTGCCTCGATGGAGAAAGCATCCAATACTGAACAATTCGTTCAGCAAGATGCATCTATGAAGTCAGAAGCCATATCCTTAAATTCAAAATGAATTTAGGTTATGGTAGTTCACAAATGTATACTTTACAGGTTTACTTTGTACAATATTAAAATGCTCCTGCCGAGTATGGCTGAGTATAGAAATTTATTTCACAAATTCAACATTATGCTTATCTTTGAATTCTTTATCTCCAGTAAGAAATTTTGCATTATACTTTTTTGCTATGATATATCCTATAACATCAGGAATTGACATTTGCTTATTCTTGATTTTTAAGCTCATCGCTTCTTTTACATCATCAAGCGTAACTTCAACTAAAAAAGCCCTATATTTTTCAGTTATTTCATTTGCAGATTTTTCATCTTTTTCTTTTTTTAGTCCATAATTTAATTCTGCTAAATTAAAAACAGTTGTTATTACATTAACTTCTTCATATTTCTTATAATTTAGATTGCCATTAATTATTTCAAAAAAGGCATATGTATCAAAAAAATATAGCTCACTCATTCCAACCCTCTTTATCAATTTCCTTTAATATTTCTTCAGTGCTTCTTTTTAGCCTCAATATACCAAATGTCTCTTTAAGTGGACTGGATTTTTTCTTTATTAAAATCTTAACATTATCTCCAACTTTTATCCTTTCTTTTATGACTATTTCTTTCGGAATTACAATTCCAACTGACCTTCCCCATTCACGAATTTGAGCTTCTGTTTCTATCATATTAATTTAATCCTCTTGATTATACCAATATAATCAGGTATATAAACTTTGCTATTTCCTTCTCATCTTTTTATTTTAGGAATAATAACCCCAAACTTCTCTTTCTTATAAGCTTCTTTTAAGTTTTCAAGCATTTCATTATTTTGGTATATTCCAACGCAGGCTCCACCAGAACCAGTAAAATTAGAGCAGCTATTTAACTCTCTAGCTATTTCAATCATTCTTATATTTCTCTTGCTTAAGTTGTAAATCTCTCTTCTTCTATTAAAATTTTCATTCATTAACATAGCCAGTTTCTCATTATCTCCTTCCAATAAGCATTCTTTTGCTTCAGCTGCATAACTAGCAACATTTTTCATCATATTAATGACTTTTTCATCACCCGCAAGAAATCTTTCTTTGATATTATTATGAAAAACACCAGATGCCTCATCTCCAATTAAAGAATAAGCAATAAAAAAATTAGGCATTTTTTTCAGGTTTAAATTTTCATAATTTCCATAACCTTTTTCTTCAATTAAATTTTTAGAAAAATCCATGTAAACTAATCCTTGGTAAACTTGCACAACTCTATCTTGCAAACCAGCAGCAATTCCAAGTTCTTCTGTTTCAACAGATAAGATAATATTAGGAAGAATCTCTTTTTTTATCTCAATATTATATAATTCAATTAAGCATTTCATTAAAGAAGTTATTATTGCACTGCTTCCTGCAAAACCAACCTGTTTTGGAATATTTGATTTACAAGAAATAAGCAAGTTACTATTATCCTTTACTTTAGAATACTCATAAAATTTTTTAATAGTTGCCTCAATTATTCCTATTTCTTTATCATATTCCCCACTTTTCTTATTTTTAATCTCATCAATATTTGAATATTTTCTTTCAATATTATCCAGTTTAATAGTCATTTCTTTGGATTTTTCTAAAGCACAATTTGCAGAAAACTGTTCAAAAGTAAATGCAATTGTTTTCCCATAATAACCATCAGATGGATTTCCAACAATTGCTGCTCTTGCATAAGTTCTTTTCTCTATCATTTTTGTCTTATTAAAACCCAAATCTCACGAATAATAAAAGAGCGTTTCAAAGAATATTTAATAGGATGAATAACAGGAATAAAACCATATTTTTTAGCTAAACTTTCAAAATCTAATCTAGCTTCTTTTTTGTCATTTGTTTTAATTATAGGTGTTAAAAAAACAATCCTTTTTCTTACAATTTTACTAGCTTCTCTTAGAAAATTTTCATAAGTTATTTTCAAAGTATCAAGAGCCTTTTGTGCTTCTTGCTTAGAAGGATATTTTGTCCAGTAAGGTCCTAAATCAGGCTCAGAAACAATGCACTCAACAGATTTTAGATGTCTAGATAAATTTTTAACATCATCTTGAAATAAGCTATATCTTCCTTTAACATTAAACTTCTTCTTTAACCATTCTAAATTTTCTTTTGCATCCTCTATTCTTAAATCAGAGCCATAAGCATTTAATCCTTTCAATAATGCTTCCTGCAATATTGTTCCTGTACCGCAAAATGGGTCTAAAACTTCTTTTTCAGCTTTAGATAAATTTAACAAAATCCCAGCAAGTCTTATAGAAATAACTTTTTTCTCATCAAATTTTGGCCTGTTTTCATCCCTTAATTTGTATTCTTTAGTATTAGTAACCTGTATAATCCTAAAATATAATCCATTTACTTCTAAAATTTCTAAATCACCTTGTTTAATGTCCAATGAATCAACAGCACTTATAGTATATTTTATTCTATATTCCTTGCACTTATCTTTAAAAAAAGCAGTTAATTCTCCACTATTTGTTACTAACTTTATTTTATCCTGATTAAACTCAATATCATTAAATGAAATCTCTTTTCCTATTTTAACTAATCCTGAAAAATCTTTTATATTTACATCAAAAGAATTCATTTCAAATATTAAATAATTATCTTCATGGTAAATTGGTTTCTCATTTAATTTAACAGATAATTCAGCTTTGCTTAATTCAATGTCCCTTCCTAAAACAAACAAGTATTTAGCCATAATTTTGCACCACAATATTATTCATTTCAGCATATTTTCTTGCATTCTCAGATACTTTTCCTGGGCTTAAATAAATTAATGGAAGTTTCTTTGAGGTTGCTTCATGTTGCGCCAGTATTAAATCTTTATCAGAAACACTCTTTTTAGAAGAGAATTTTAATAAATATTTCAGCATTCCTAATTGTGATTTTACATGAATATCAAAATTATACTCATTATTCTTTATTAGTTCTTCATTTAACACTCTCATTCCTTTCCCATCCAAAAAATTAACAATTTCTGAAATAGAATATTTCTTTGATTTTGCTCTTTCTTTTTTTTGTTTCTTTTCTTTAATTTTAGCTTCTATTTTTTCTTTTGGTTCAGGCTCTTTTGCAAAACTTTGTTTTAATGGTTTAATCTCCTCTTGCACAGGCAACTCTTTTTTGACTTCTTTCTGAACAGGTATTTCCTGTTTTAACTCCTCTTTTCTCGGTTTGGTCTCTTCTATTGGGCGAATTTCTTCTTTTATTGTTTCAGGAGGAGATAAATATGCTTTGATTAAAACTTCAGCTTCATTATCTTCAATTAAATGAAATTTCCAGAATATTTGGCCTGTTGTTAAATTCAAAGGAACAGCAAAATCCTTAATTTCTCTTAAAGCAACTCTCTGCAAAGGCGTTAAAGCACTATCTTCTAATATCTTATTCTCTTTTAACAAATCATAAGCTTTTTTTTCAGGATCTTTCAAATGTGAGTATAAAACCTCTAATTTATCTTCTTGTCCTATAACATAATACAGAGGAGAAGAGCCTATTTTAGCACTGCTTATTTTTACTTTCCCAGAACCAATTAAATCAGACAAAATAGCACCAGCAAATATAGTAGTTATTTTTAATTCATTACAGAGCTTTATAGGCAATATAGGTCCGCTTCTCTGAACTAAAGTTAATACCCTTCCTTTGATAGCAATCATATCCATATAAAAAGAAGACAAATGAAAGTATAAAAGATTTATTATACAAAAAAGCTATTATGGTCTTGTCCAGGAAATAGAATAATAAGTTATATCGTTCTCATCATCAACTATTCCTAACAGCAACTTCTTCTTAGTTGAATGAGCTACTCTGTTCTTAGCAGCGAACTCATACCAGGTTAATGCAGATGATTCATGAACAGGATATAAAATCCATTTAGCATGGTCTTCACCAGGTTTAACCCCTCTGTCATATATCCTAAAATCAGCTCCAAATTTTAAAGCAGTCTTAACAATATATCCTCTATTTCTCATATCTCTATAAGCAATATATCTAACCCAAAAATTTGGCTCTAATTTAATTGCTTTTTTCAAGGCTTTATCAAATACAATGTCTTTATCTTTTAAATCTTTTAAAACTAATTTTCCTTTTTCTAATAAATAAAGTGCTTCAACTAAAGAATACTGTACCTTATCTTCTTTAATCTCCCCATATCTAGATTGTTCATATAATGCTCTAGCTAATTCAGATACAGAAGTAACCCTCTCATTCATCATTACTGCAATTATCGCTTCAGTCTCTACCATAAGAAAATATCAATAACAAACTATATAAAATACTTTCTATTAAGCTTTCTTTAGGAAAGAAACCTTAAGGAAAGAAAAAATGAAAATCACTTTTTTAGGAACAACAGCAATGGTACCAACTAGAGAAAGGAATCACTCTTCAATTTACTTAGAATACAAGGGAGAGGGCATTTTAATAGATGCAGGAGAAGGTACTCAACGCCAATTAAGAATAAAAGGCATTCCAGTAACAAAAGTAAAAAAAATATTAATTACCCATTGGCATGGAGACCATGTTCTTGGATTGCTAGGAATAATTCAAAGCTTAGGTGCAAATCATTACACAGAAACATTAAATATTTTCGGTCCAAAAGGAAGCAAAGAATATTTAAACCATTTACTAAAAGGAGTTTCAATAAGGCATTTAATTAACTTAAATGTAGAAGAAATAAGTAAAGGTATTTTTTTCAAAAATGAAAACTACAAATTAGAAGCATTTCCATTAAAACATTCAGCTTCTTGCTTAGCCTATAAATTCATTGAAAATGACAAGAGAAACATTAACTTAGATTACACTAAAAAGTTTGGTTTAGAAAAAGACCCAATATTAGGAAAATTGCAAAAAGGAAAAGACATTGTCTATGATGGACATAAAATTAGTGTAAAACAAGGAACAATTCTAAAAAAAGGAAAAGTAATATCTTTCGTTATTGACACAAAATACTTCAAAGAAATAAACAAGTTTGTAAAAGATTCTGATTATTTAATCAGTGAAGGTACATTATTAGAGGAGCATAAAAATCCAGAACATCTAACAGCAAAAGAAGCAGCAAAGATGGCAAAAGACTCAAAAGTAAAAAATTTAATCTTAACACATTTCTCCCAGAGATATAAAAGTGTAGATGAACTCGAAAAAGAAGCAAAAGCTGTTTTCAAAAACACAAAATTAGCTTATGATTTTATGGAAATAATTATTTGACATAAGGATAGCCCAAGTCAGCTAATTTTCCTTTAGGCACTACATTATAATGTTTTATTGGACTTTTTGAATTAATAACTATCCAACTTCCAGTTACATTATCAAATACTAAAGTAGTATCATGACTTAAACCAAATCTGCCAAGTTTATGTGGATTAGTACTAGTAACTTCAATAAACTTAACAGAATCAGGCAATTCTAATTTATTCAAGTAAGATCTAATTAAAAAGCCAGATTCACTACAAATTCCTTTTAATACTTCTTGACCTGAAGGTTCATACCTTCCAGATCTTAAATAGGATTCAATTTTTTTTAATTTTGTTGCAGAAGGATTAATCAAGTCTCTAATTTTACTTAAACATAACTCAACATCATATTCAATTCCATTATTAATCAAAGCACTTGCATCTTCTAATAAATCTTCAAGAGGCATACCATAATCTGATTTCCTTAAATTAATATACGCTAATACTCCGGGAATATGCCTTAATTTAATATGCAAATCTTTTTCATTATACGGAAAAAAAACATAAACAACTGAAGGAGGTCTAATCATTAATGAACCACTACGTTTCATAACAGAAGGGATATATTCAGTAACATTTCCCTTTAAATCACTCAATCTAATATTAGATTCAGGAATAAAATCCTCTGATAAAATTGAAAATTCAGGGATAGTTAACATAGGTCATAAAATAAAAAAACTTTAGTCGTCTTCCATGCTTTTCTTAACTTCGTCTTTTAAGTTAAGTTCTCTCAAAAGTTCTTTGTACCTGTTTCTTATAGTAACTTCTGTTACACCAGCAACATCAGCAACTTCTCTTTGTGTTCTCTTCTCATTATTCATTAAAGCAGAAACATAAAGT
Organism: Candidatus Woesearchaeota archaeon; assembly: GCA_018303025.1. Classification (GTDB taxonomy): domain Archaea; phylum Nanobdellota; class Nanobdellia; order SCGC-AAA011-G17; family GW2011-AR20; genus JAGVYZ01. Next base: position 942 of record JAGVYZ010000024.1, on the reverse strand, counting down.
GAAGCAGCAGCTATACCAGTAGGTCCTCTACCAGAAGTTAACTCAGCTTTCTGTGCTTTTTCTAAAATATCAACAGCCTTGCTTTGAGTAGCAGGTGTTAATTTCAAAGATGAAGCAAATCTTGGAATATAATCAATTGGATTTGAAGGCAAGATTCTTATGCTTAAGGAACGAGTTACAAATCTATAAGTTCTTCCTATTTCTTTTTTATCAATACCAGAAGCATCACTTAATTCATCTAATGTTCTTGGAATTTCATGTCTTCTGCAAGCAGCATATAATGCACCAGCAACAACAGACTCCATAGACCTTCCTCTAACTAAACCATTCTGAACAGATAATGTATAAATTCTAGCAGCTTCTTCTTCAACAGCACCCGGTAATTTCAAATAAGAAGAAACTCTTTTCATTTCAGCTAAAGCTAATTTTAAGTTTCTTTCAATAGCAGTAGAAATTCTGTGCTGCCATTTTCTTAATCTAAAGTACTTATTTCTTTCCTTAGCTTGTAATTGGTAAACATCACTTCTTTGTCCAATATCAGTGCCCATACCTCTATCAAACTTAGTAAATGTAGATGGAGCACCAGCTCTTCTTCTTTTTTCAGACTGTTCATGACCAAACTCTCTCCATTCCTGAGAAAAATCAATCATCCTGTCTTCTATTACGAAACCACAAGATTTACAAGTAAATTCACCTAGCTCTTTGTTATGAGAAAGATTTGCACTGCCACACTCAGGGCATTTTTTAATTGCTTGTATCATTTTTACCCCCCCATAATGAAATCAATTATGAGAACCTTTATAAAGAAAAATTGCACCCCCTATTTAAAGCTTTCGGTTTCTATAGTATCTCCGCTAAAACAGCGTAGAAGGATATTTCCTTCTACTAAAATACCTTGAATAAAGAGGCATTGCATTTCCCTATGGAACGTTATCTCCATAT
>JAGVYZ010000037.1 GCA_018303025.1 Candidatus Woesearchaeota archaeon | reverse complement strand
GGAACTCTTGATGAGATGATTATTGTTAATAAGAGTATTACTTATGAAGATATGTCTATAATTTATAACGGCACTAAATTTTTAACTCAACCTATAATTTATTATAATATAACAGATTATGTAAGAAAAAATAATGACACAATAGATGATTCTTATTTATATGGAACTTTAGGAATTAATACAAGTTCTTCATTAGTTGCACTTTATCATTTAGATACAAACTCAACAGGTGCAACTGGAAGATGGATTGATGAAACAGGAAGAAACAATGGAACATCTTATTTAGGAGTTTTCTTGAATAGTTCTGGATATATTAATTCTGCTGCTGGATTTGATGGTGTGAATATTTGATGGTGTGAATGATGAAATTTTAATTGCACATACAAGTTCTTTTGCTTCTTCTTTTAATGATAATGAAAGCAATTTTACAGTGAGTTTGTGGGCAAGAACTACTGGTATTGGGGTACAAGGGTCATTATTTTACAAAGGTCTCCAGACAGATAGGACTGGATTTTCTTTAGAGATAAAAGCTGGAATACTTTATGCATTATATTCAGATACTTATATTGGTTCAGACCATTATACGAATTGTGGAACGAACAATCTTTTAAATTGGACTTTTGTAACATTAACTATTGATAGGGGTACAGATACTTTAACTTGCTGGATAAATGGAGTTCCATTCAATTCAGCAAATATTTCTAATATTGATGCTGCTAATGGAAAAAGTGGAGGTTCTGGTGGGGGTGGTGGAACATATAATTTGTATATAGGTGGTTCTGATTGGCAATTTCCCGGCGATATAGATGAAGTTATGATTTTAAACAGAAGTTTGAGTGCGAATGAAATTACAGATTTATATTCTAGACAAGTTTACAAATTTCAATATAATTATGATGGACAAAATACAGTCTACAATGGTTCTGGAAATTATACTTCTAAGATTTATGATATAGGGAGTTATGGAAATTTATCTGAAATCTCTTGGGGAAATATAACTGGTGGTTCTGGAAACTATATTAAATTCCAGACAAGAACTGGTGGATTGAATTTAACTAATGGAATAGAATGGAGTCCTTGGAATGGAAATAATGGAACTAGTAATGGGAGTAATGTTTATTATTTGAATCCTATAACTGTTTATGACTCTTATGGCAATGGAAGCTCTTCTAATAAAACAAGATACTTACAATATAGAGTTGAAATGAATGGAAGTGGTGCTGGTCCTGTAGTTTCAGAAGTTGATTTGAAATTAAAAGATTATAAACTTCTTATTTTGAATACTGCTCCTTATGATAACTTTAGTTTGGATAGACCATTGAATGCAAGTTACTACAATCATAATACTTCAATCTTATTCAATGCTTCAAATGTATTTGATTTAGATTATGATAATGTAAGTTTACAATTTTATGTTTATAACAAAACAATTGATATTGGAAGTTCTCTGTATAATAATACTCTTGCTTACTATAGTTTTGACAGACAGGATGTTAATTTTTCAACTGTTTTTGATGTAGCAAGAGAGAATAATGGAGTAAGAGCAAATGGAGTTGATTGTGGAAATAACACAGGAATAATTGATAAGGAATGCAAGTTTGATGGTGTAAATGATGTTATTAATTCAACAAGTAATAATTTAGGAACAAGCCAGATTTTATGGAAGAAAAATAATTCAGATTCATCATGGATATTTTTAGTTAATAATTCAGGACAATCTTATCTTAATGGAGTTATAGTTAGTAATGATTCATTTAAAATACCAATTTCTAATAATTCTGGAAAAGTTCAAATAGGAAAGTATAATGCAACATCTTTTTTTAATGGGAGCATTGATGAAGTAATTATATTTAATAATAGTTTAACTACCTCTGAGATTGAAAATCTGTATAGGGAGCAAATTATATTAAGAAAGTTACAATATAGCTTGAATACTAGTAATCCATTTGATAATATTACAACTGTAAATTTTTCAGAGGGAACTTATTACTGGAAAGTAAAATTAAATGATACTGATGACTTAACTGATAAAGTTTATGAAAAAGCTGATTCAATCTATTCTAACACAAGAACATTTACAGTAGATATTACTAATCCAAATGTAACTACTCTTAATTGGCCTTTGAATAATTCACATATGAATGTAACAGGAAGAATGTTTAACTTTACCTTGAATGAAACAAATCCAGATTCTTGCAAGTTATATGGGACATGGAATTCTGGTTGGCATGATAATAAAACAATAAGTGCTGTAAATGGAAATAACTCTTTTGGTTTAATTGGAATAGAAGATGGATGGAATTATACATGGGGTGTTTGGTGCAATGATTCTGCTGGAAATACTAGATGGAGTTCATTAAATTATACTGTAACTATAGATACAGGAAGTCCTACATTAATATTCAGGAATATTACTGATTCAACTGGAAAGATAATTAATGACACTTCTCGCGTTGAGACTGGAAGCAATATTACTTTCTATATTAATGTAAGTGATGCCTTAGGAAATGTGCAGGCTGTGATTATTAAAATTTGGAACACTGTAAAAGATGGAAGTGTTTGGTTATATGGTGTATTTACTAATTTAGGCGGAGGATTATGGAGCTTTACAACTAATGTTAATGAAACATGGAGTATGATTAATTATAATTATACTATTTATGTCAATGATACTGCTGGAAACTTGGTTAATTATACTGCAAATTTCTCTGTAGATAAAGACCCTTGGTTAAATTATACTTACATTACTGCTGATTCTAGCAATCCAATAATTGCTTACACTAATTCAACTATAACCTGCTATAATGGAACTAATGGCGATTATAATGGAGATACTGTTACATTCATTTATTATTGGTACAAGAATAATTTATTTTATTCTAGAAATCAGACTTTGAATGGAAATGATATTAATAGAGGGGATGAATTAATTTGTGCTATAATTCCATATGATGGTGTACAGAATGGAACTCAAGTTAATTCAACTTTGAAATGGTTGATTACTGATACTGAAAGTGATTTTGGAGAAGGAAGTTTTGAAGGAACAAATTATACTATTGAAGATGGTAATTTAACTTTGCAGGATGGAGGAAGATTAACTAATTTAAAGAGTAATATTGTTGCTTTATATCATTTAGATACAAACTCAACAGGTGCAGAAGGAAGATGGATTGATGAAACAGGTTATAATAATGGGACTTCATCTAGTGGAGTTTTCTTGAATTCATCGGGTTATATTAATTCTGCTGCTGGTTTTGATGGAAGAGATGATGAGTTTTCTGCTGATGCTATTGGTTTACCAAGCAACACAACTGCATTTACTATTACTTTATGGGTTAAGCCGATTTTTCCATTATCTAAAACTAATTATTTAGTTAGCCTTTCTGAAGGGACCACTGAAAGATTTGCATTAACGTGGAATAGTTATCTAGGCGGATATTCGAGACTAGCAACAAGATTTAATGGTCCAGAATATTATTGGAGTGTTCCTACTTTAACAAATAATACATGGTATTTCATGTCTGTTGTTTATAATGGTGGTGCTGTTGATAGTAGTGGTAGTTACTCTGTTAAAATAAATAATATTTCACGTACTTATTTAGGTTCATTCCAAACAATACCTACTACCTTTAATTCACCAAATAGAATTTATCTTTCTAGGTCTGGAAGTGTAAATGGTTCAATAGATGAAGTTATTGTTTTTAATAAAAGTCTTAGCAATATTGAATTATCTGCACTATATGAAAAACAATCTGTAAGATATAGTTATAATTATAATGGAACAACTCCCTATTATAATTCATCTGGAAATTATACTTCCAAGATTTATGATATAGGAAGTTATGGAAACTTATCAGAAATTTCATGGGGAAGTATAACTGGCGGTTCGGGAAACTATATTAAATTCCAAACAAGAACTGGTGGATTAAATTTAACAAATGGAATTGAATGGAGTGCATGGGTTGGAAATAATGGAACTGCTAATGGAAGTAATGTTTATTACTTAGATGCTAATACTCCTATTTATGATGGTTATAATAATTTAAGTGCTAATAATATTACTAGATATATTCAATATAGAGTTGAGTTAAATGGAAGTGGTGCTGGTCCAATTGTTGATTCTGTAATTATAAAACAAAATGATTACAAACTAATTATTAAAAATTCAAAACCAGTACAATCTGAATTACAAAGTCCTGCTAATGCAAGTTATACTTCAAATAATTTAACTAGTTTCTTCTGGAGAGTTGCTAGAGATTTAGATGCTCAAACTATGAAAGATGGAAATGTACTTTTATTATGCGGTTATGATGACAATTTCTGCAATGAAACTTCAAATACTTCTGCAACTATTATAAATGGGAAAATAAGAAAAGGTGTTTACATTAATCAAAGCAGTAATTTAAGTTATTATAAATCTTATATTAATGGAACAACTGGAACTATTGAAGTTTATATTAAACCTGATTGGGTAAATCAGACTGGTTCTGGGTTATTGAATAATTATACTTATTACTTATTAGATTCTGCTGAATCTTCTTCTGTAAATAGAATTTCATTGTTTAAAGAAGAGAATAATTTATCATTTACAATTGATAATAAGGATGACATTAGATTCAAGGCAACTACATCTATTTCAGATTGGGTTAATGATACTTGGTATTACATTACTGCTTTCTATACAAATGGAAGCATGGAACTTTATGTTAATGAAGTATTGAAAGATTCTGCTGATAATTCAGATGAAGTTTTGGAAGATACTAATACTTTGCTTAGAGAAGGTTTTGAAACTAATGCAACCATTTATTCAAGAACAGGAATTTTAACTAATGGAAATTTAGTAAAAGGAAAGCATGAACTAGGTTTTGAAGGAAATAATTCAAATGCATATATTAGATATAATGAGAGCAAAGTAAATTTAAGTCAAGGAACTATTGAGTTCTGGCTAAAACCTAGTAATTCTAATTTTAAGAATGAAACTAATTACTTCTTTGATACTGGTAAAAACAATTTTTCAAATAGAATTAGCTTGTATTTCAAAAATGGAAATTTGACTTTTGAAATAAGAGATAGAGATGGAATTAAGTGGAAAGCAACTTCAAATACAAACTTAAATGCAGGAACATGGTATCAGATAGGAGCTGTTTACAATCAAACTAATTTAACATTATACTTGAATAATGCAATATTAACTGGAAGTTCTGGTACAGATGAAACTTATTGGGATAATTATACTTTATTCTTGAATCATTTAGAGCAAGAAGATAATACA
>JAGVYZ010000014.1 GCA_018303025.1 Candidatus Woesearchaeota archaeon | reverse complement strand
TTTGTCTTAATGTCAATAACTGTTTTTATTGCTTTCAGGTCACTTTATCCAAGCATGGCAGTTATTTCTTCTGTTATTCTGGATATTGCATTTCCATTTGCAATGGTCAGTTTATTAGGTATAAACTTAACAGCAGGAGGAATAATTGCATTTTTACTAGTTATAGCTTATTCAGTAGACACAGATATCTTATTAACAAACAGTTTGTTAAATAAAAAACATTTGCCCCATTTTGAAAGATTAACAAGTTCAATGAAAACAGGATTAACAATGACCTTTACTACTTTATTTGCAGTTATTCCAGCTTACTTTGTTTCATCTTCAGAAGTATTGCAGCAAATGTTTTTAATTATTGCATTTGCATTAATTGCAGATATAATTTCAACTTATTTATTTAATGCTCCATTATTATGGGCATATATTAAGAGGAAAAACATAAGTTAAAATGAACTTCAAAAAATTTTTACATTATAGAATCTTAATTTTACTATTCTTAATAATCCTGTCAGTAGTCTGGATTTCTCCAGGCAAGCATGATGGAGTTATGATTAAAGATGTTTCATTAAACAGCAGTTCTTTTGATGCAGGAATTACAGTAAATACAGACCTAAAGCCAAAGCAAAGGGAAATTATTACAGCAATAGATAACCAGCAAATAAAAACATTAGAAGATTATTATGCAGCAATTTCAAAATACCAAGAAAATGCAACATTCAGAATAATCACAAATAAAGGCGAATATCCTATTTACTTAAACAAGGAATTAGGATTAAAAGTAGCAGAACCTCCTTATTCAAATTTAGTTGAAGGTTTAGACTTAAAAGGTGGAACCAGAGTTATTTTAACACCAGAAGAGCCAGTAAGCAAAGAGCAATTTCCTGATTTAGTAAGAATTATAGAAAAAAGATTAAATGGTTTTGGCATAAAAGATGTTTCTGTTAGAGCATCAGGCAATGAATATATTATAGTTGAAATAGCAGGTGCATCTGAAACAGAAGTTAAAAAACTAGTAGCCCAGCAAGGTAAATTTGAAGCAAAAATAAACAATGAAACAGTTTTTGTAGGTGGAAAAGAAGATATTGTTTTTGTCTGCAAAGATGATGGTACCTGTGCAGGTATAAGAGACTGTCAGGATACTAGTCAAGGTTCTCAATGTACATTTGAATTTAGAATTGGTTTAAGTGACAAAGCAGCAAAAAAACATGCAAATATTACCTCTAAATTAGATGTGCAAATTTCACCTGAGGGTCAGGAATATCTCTCCAGTCCATTGGAATTATACTTAGATGATAACTTAATGGATACATTGCAAATTTCAGCCAGTCTGAAAGGTTTGGAAGCAAAAGATATTGTTATCTCAGGTCCTGGTGTAGGTAATAATGAAAAAGAAGCAATAAAAGATGCTTTGAAAAACATGAATAATTTGCAGACTATTTTGATTACAGGTTCATTGCCTGTTAAACTGGAAATAGTTAAAATAGATCCTATCTCTTCATTAAGAGGAGAAGCATTAGTAACTGAAGCATTAACAGCAGGTTTAGTAGCATTGTTAATGGTAGCATTAGTAATTTTTGTTAGATACAGAAAATTAAAAATCTCAATACCCATGGTAATTTTCTCATCATCAGAAGTTGTGATGGTTCTAGGTTTCTTTGCATTAATAGGTTATAATTTAGATTTAGCAGCAATAGTTGGAATAATAGCTTCAGTAGGAACAGGTGTAGATGATTTGATTATCTTGACAGATGAAGCATTAAAGGGAAACCAGGTCACAGCAGCAGACTGGAAATCAAAAATAAAGAAAGCATTCTTTGTTATCATGGTTGCTTATTTTGTAACAGTAGCAGCAATGCTTCCATTAATCTGGACAGGTGCAGGATTATTGACTGGCTTTGCAATAGCAACAATAGCAGGTGTAACAATAGGCGTATTTGTAGCAAGACCAGCATATGCTAAATTCATTGAAATTTTATTGCATAATGAATAAACATATTCTAAAGTCTGTTTTTTATTATAACAATATTTATATAATTTATAACTTAAATTAAAACATGGAAGATTATAAATCTCAGTTCATAGATTTTTTATTAAGTACTGGTTCTTTAGGTGTATTTGAAGATTCAGCAAAAGATAGAACATTAAAAAGTGGAAGAATTTCTCCATGGTTTGTTAATATAGGAGAATTTAATGAAGGTGAATCTACATCATCTTTAGCAGGCTACTATGCAAATGCTATAACTAATTCAGAAGTTCCAGTAAATTTACTACTTTATGGAATTCCAGAAAAAGGAGTTGGTTTAGCAGTTGGAACTGCAATAGCTATGGCTCAGCAAGGACATAACATTGGATGGTGTTTTTCTAGGAAAGATGAAAAAACTCATGGTGAAGCTAGTGGTTTAGGTCCTGCTGATAGAGCTAAAAAATTATTTGTAGGAAAAGTTCCAACAGCAGAAAGCAGAATATGTCAATTAGATGATGTATTTACAGCCGGAGATGCAAAATATGAAGCAAATGCATTCTTAACTAGTTTTGGTTTTTTTAATTTACCTTTATTAGCAATTGCAGTAGATAGACAAGAAGTTGCTACAGACAGTCGTGATGCTATTGCCGAATATGAGCAAAGAACAGGAACAAAAGTTGTTTCTGTTGTAAGTGCATTAAATATATTTGATCATTTAACACAAAATGGTTCATCTTCTCCTAGAACATTAGAACGATTAGGAAATTATCTTAGAGTTTATGGAACAGAAGCAGCAAGAAAAGGTATAACTGAAAGAGCAGGTACATTAGAGCAAAGAATTATAGAAAGAGATAGAAGTGTTATTCCAGCTTGTGATGTTTCCTCATTAGAACAATTTGAAGAATTAGTAAAACAGACTGCTAATGTTGATGGGATTGGAGGATATAAGTTAGGATTTGAATTAGGATTAACCTATGGTTTACCTAAAGTTGTTGAAGTTGCAAGACAACATACTAATAAGCCATTAATTTACGATCATCAAAAAGCAGGAACAGATATTCCTGATATAGGAAGAAATTTTGCAAGAGTAATGAAAAATGCAGGGATTGATACAGTAATTTTATTCCCTCAAGCAGGTCCTGAAACAGAAAGATCTTGGATTTATCATGCCTTAGATAATGGATTAAATGTTATTGTTGGTGGAAGAATGACTCATCCAGCCTATGCAGTAAGTGAAGGTGGTTTTATTACAGATGAAGGAGCATTAGAAATGTATAGAATTGCAGCAAGAGCAGGCATCAATAATTTTGTTGTTCCAGGAAACAAACCATCTGTTATTAAACAAGTAAGAGAAGTAATAGAAGCAGAAGGAGTCTCTCCTATATTTTATGCACCGGGTTTTGTTGCTCAAGGTGGAGTAATTTCAGAAGCAGCAAAAGTAGCAGGAGATAATTTTCATGGAATTGTTGGAAGAGGAATTTATCAAGCTCCGGATATGAGAGAAGCAGCATTGCAGCATACTTCTAAATTATAATTTTCTAATTTCTTTTTTTAGTGTAGGTTTTCCTAAGAAGTTTTCTTTGGTTCTTTTTTAGTGTAGTCTTTTTCTTCCAAGAAAAAAAGTACGCAGGGACTGGGACTTTCCGAAGCTTTTCTTTTCAGGGTATCCTTTCGGAAACCAGTTCACTCATCTGATTCGAGATTCGCCATTCTGTTCTTTTTTCCTGAACATTTTGCTTCTTTCTTATCGAAGATTCTTTCTTGCAAGAAAGAAGCTTCTAGCGCAGTACCAGATTGTGCCATCCCTGCATAGTTTTTTAAATAATCAAGAAATTTAAATCTTATGTTAGTCTCAAGACATGTGATTTTCACAACAATTTTAGCAATTATCTTATTCCCTTTATATAGTTACAAAGTTCTTTTTCTATTTATTTTAGGTGTTTTAATAGATATAGACCATTATTTTGAATATGCAATAAGTAAAAAAGATTTTAATCCCTGGAAAGCATATCAATTTTATATGGAAAATGAAAGAAAAAAAATAAAAAGAGAGAGAAAAGTGCACATTTTCCATTTAATAGAATTCTGGATTTTAATTTTAATAATAACAATTTACTTAAAAACAGATTACATGTTTTTAATCTCAGCAGGTCTAATCTTGCATCTCTCCTTAGATTTCTATGATGCAATTAAAAATAAAAAGCATGGAAGATATAACTCAATTATTCAAAAGCTAACAGCAGGTCCATCATCTTCAACCAATCTTAAAGCATAATCTAATCTTTTTTTTGAATTAGAATAAACAGTAAATAATTTATCACCTTTTTTTACATTGTCTTTCAAATGAACATATAAATAAATTCCAGCACCTTTGTCAATAGGTGCACCAGCTATCCTGCATATTTTAGAGATTTTCTTATTATTTATTTCTTTTACTTTTCCACTTTTCTTAGCTATAATATCTTTGATAAATTTACCAACAACAATCTGTTCAGCAGTAAATATATTACCATTTTGGGCTTTAATAATCTCTTTCATTTTTTCATAAGCTAAACCTGATTCAAGTATATCCCTGGCTTTTCTCATAGAATCTTTTACACCAGCCATTTTTAATAATAAACCAGCCATATAGACTGATTTTTCTTTCAAATCATTAGGTCCTTTATTTTGTAAAACATTTAAAACATCTATAGCTTCTAAAGCAGGTCCTATCCCATTTCCAATAGGCTGTCTTCCATCAGTTAAAATAACAGTAACTTTCATTCCTAGCATTTTCCCTAATTTTATAAATTTATTTTTTAAAACTTTAATTTTCTCAGGAGTTTCAAATTTAGAACCAGTTCCAATAGGCAAATCAATCAAAACATGATTAGCGCCAACTGCATTTTTTTTAGCCATTATAGAAGCAAGTAATAAACCTTCTGGATCTAAACTTAATGGTCTTCTTACTTTTATTAATCTGTCATCAGCAGCAGCTAAATCGACCCCGCCACCCCAGATTAAACAACAATTAGTTTTTTTAACAATTTCTTTTATTTTTTTAATAGGAAAAGAAACATTGCATAAGACTTCCATTGTATCAGATGTTCCAGCAGCAGAAGTTATAGCTCTAGATGAAGTTTTTGGAATGCAAAAACCAGCAGCAGCAACAATTGGAACAACAATCATTGTTGTCCTGTTTCCAGGTATTCCCCCCGCACAATGTTTATCCAATATTATTTTTTTATTTAGCTCTAACCTAGAACCATGGTCAACAATTGCTTTAGTCAAATCATAAGTTTCTTCCATATTCATTCCATGACTAAAGCAACCAGCAACAAAATAAGTCATTTCAGCTTCATTCAATCTGTTTTCAACAATATCTTTCACAATCTCATTAATTTGCTCTTTACTTAGTTTTTTACCTTCTAGTTTATTTCTTATAAACCATAATGATTCAAGTTTCTTGGCTAATTGCACTTCAACATGCCCTTTTTCTAAGCCTAGATAGTTAGCAACTTCATAGAATATTCCTATATGCCCTTCTTTTATTATATCTCCATCATTAATATCAGCAACAGCAATAGCCTCTTTCTTATTTCCTTTAATAACAACCCTGTCAGAAGCATGTATGTCTAGATTTTGTGCATCTTTTTTATTTAAAACACAAATTAAAGGTCCCTCTGTTCTATAGTTCAACTCTTTTATTCTTAATCTCATTCTCTTTTTGCAAATGATTCTTTCTAATCGCGATTTGCTTCTTCTTTATCGAAGATTTCTTCTTGCAAGAAGAAAGCTTCTACTCTTCTTTCCATAACTTAATTGTCTTTATTAAAGTTATCCCCATATTAAGTATTAAAGGACCTAAAATAATTCCAAAAAACCCGAATACACTTAGTCCTCCAAATGCACCTAATAAAGTTACTAAAGGATGCATTTTTGCTTTCCCGCTTATTACTTTTGGTTTTAATATAATTTCAATTCCAGATATAACAACAAACCCATAAATCAAAATACCTATGCCATTAAAATAATCAAAGTTTAATATTTTCCATAAACCTAATGGAACCCATATCATTGAAGAGCCAAAAAATGGAATTATTCCTGAAATAAAAATAAGTAATCCCCAGAAAACAGCTGAATTTACTCCAAAAATGTAAAATCCAATTACAGCAGCAATACCTTCTAAAATAGCAGTTAATATCAAGCCATAAACAACAGCATAAATAACATTTTGAAATTCATCAAAAATTAACTCTTTTCTTTTCTTGCTTAATGGCAGAAATTCTTTTATTTTTTTAATAATAATTTCTCCATCAATTAAAAAATAATATAATCCAAATAATAGCACAAATAAATGTATGAGTTTATTTGGCAAAGAAACAATAAAGCTTGTTAATGCACTCTTAGCATAACTTAAACTATTTACCATAATATTCTGCAAAAAAGAATTTTCAATCACATTATTTGAAATCTGGTTATAGATTGATAAAACATCATTAAATAAAGACTGAATTATAAACAGTAAAGGCACAAAACTCAAAACAACTATTATCAATATGATTATGGAGGCAGATAAAACCTCACTATTAGTTTTCTCTCTTAATTTTTTATAAACAGGATAAAACAAGTATGCTAAAAATGCACTCCCAATTAATGCAGTAAAATAATCTTTTACAATGAATATTCCCAAAAGAATGACTAAAATACCAAGTAGCAAAACAAAATAGCTTTTGTTATTTTCAAAGAAGTCTTCCATACTAGAACATATTGTTTCTAGTTATATAAATATTTCCCAGCACCCGGACTCGAACCGGGAACCTGATGGTACCAGCTGACTGCCTTTCATCCTAAGCGTTTGCTCTGTCAGACAGTGATTTTATCTACAGCCACCCGCTCTACCATTGAGCTATGCTGGGAGTAATATTCTTAAAAGAAAACGATTTTTAAAGATTCTTATTTGGGTTTATACCAACTAATTACATTATTTGCCTTTTCTATTACTAATTCTTCTTTTGGATTATTAATATCTGTGTAGCACTTGTTACTACTCCATTTGCATTTTATGCCCCATGTATCTGCAATGTTGCCTGGATTTGTACACTGAGCTTCTCCTCCAGTAACAGTAGTGCATTTATCTTTAGCATCAACACTCAATGTTTTTACATATTCTCTGCCTTCTGAAAAAATTATAATTTCTCTCGCATTACCCCACAATCCTTTATCATTAATTCCATCTCCAATATACAATGAATAGTCATATTTTCCTATTTTATCAGGAATATCAATTGTTCTTGAATAGTCATTTTCAACTCTTCCAGCAACATTCAACTCATTCACTATAGTCTGCAAGAAATCATCCGCAGTTACTATTTTTTCCTGATTATACAAAACATTAAGATAGTGATTGCTTATTCCAATGTAAACAACTAATAATATCATTGCTAATCCAACAAAAATCATGAACTCAATTGCTGCTTGACTTTTCCCCGAAAATTTTCTTTCTTCCTGAAGGTTCTTTTTTAAAGAAGCTTCTGCCTGCCCTCTTTTCATAAATTAAAAATAATTTAAGAATATTTAAATCTATTTTAAGTAAGATTAACTATTTCTTGCTATACATCCATCAACACAGGTAGTTCCAGTTCTATAAGGATCAGAACCACACATATATTCACATGTTTGGTTTATTTCTTCTTTAGTCATTGCAGAAAAATCTCTTTTTTCAACTTCTTTTCCCATCATACATTCATTAGCACAAGGATCATGCGTATATAATCCACCACATAAATTAATACAATATCCTTGTTTTTCTTTTTCACTCTGGGAACTAAATTCATCTAAAGATTTTTCATTATCTTTTACACATCCAGATAAAAATAATAAAACAATTAATGATAAGAATAATATTGTTTTTTTCATATAAACTATTAAATTTTGAAGCTTTTAAAATTTACTGAACCTGTTTATCATAATAATCTTAATAAACTTCTATCTTTTTCTTATTTTAATGGAAAACTCATCTTTAAAAGAATTTCAGGAATTATGCAAATTAACAGCAAAGAAATTTGACACAAAGCAAATAGAAATCTTGACATGGGGTTTAGGAATAACAGGAGAAGCAGGTGATGTAGCATCCTGCATTAAAAAAACATATGCTCATGACAATGACCAAAGAGAAGGCATAAAAGAAAACCTAGGAGATACTTTATGGTATGCAGCAATGATTTGCAATTTCTTTGAATGGGATATGCAGGATATTCTAAACAATAATGTAGAAAAATTAAAGAAAAGATATCCAAATGGTTTTACAATAGAGCATGCAAAACGTGAAGGCACAAAAATAGACTGGAATAAATAACTACAATTTTTTAAATCTCTTATTTAGTTCCTTAAATATTAACACTACAAGCCCAGTTCCAAAAAAACATGCCATTACAAGAAGAGAGTATATAATTATTCCTAAACCATCATATTCTGCATTTGGTTTTGTAATTTCATATTGGGTTAATAAAATAACAAAAGTAATTAATACAGTCAAAATACCATATGAAAAATAATAAATAACTGATTTTCTTATTTCTTCATCTTTAATTAGTTTGTAAAAAGAAAATGCAAAAATTAAAATCAGAATAAATACTAAACTCCAAAAATTAAATCTAACCTTAGTATTCGATTCTGAAAATAAAATATAAATAGACCAAAGTATAACAGGTATAATCGAAGTCAGCCAGTAAAAATGTTTATTCATAACTTTTATCTATCTTTATTATTTATAAATCTATTTCAGCAAAGGTTTCAAAGCATTCACAAACTTATCAATCTCTTCTTCATTATTATACAGGTAAAAAGAAACTCTTGCGCTTCCTTTTATATTTCTTGCATTAAACCAGCTATGCACGCAATGATAACCACTTCTAATCATTACATTTTGCTCATCTAAAATCATAGCAACATGATTAGGCTCCATATTAGGTAAATTAAAACTAAATATACCCCCTCTTAAAGAAGCATCTTCAGGTCCTAATATTTTTACTTTTCCTTTTAATTTTTCAGTTAATATTTTATTCAGATTAATTTCATGCCTTTCAATATCTTTTCTTATATCCATTAAATATCTGGCAGCTTCTCCAAAACCAATTATACCAGCATAATCCTGCAATCCAGCTTCAAATCTTTCCGGTATCTCTTCTAAAATATAAGAGTCATAAGTAGTATCTTTTACAGTGTCTCCTCCAATTAAAAATGAATCTAATTTCTCTAATAATTCTTTTTTTCCATACAATGCACCTATTCCAGAAGGACCCAACATTTTATGACCAGAAAAAGCAAAGAAATCAACATCTAACTTTTTAACATCAATTTCTTTATGAGGAACAGATTGAGCTCCATCAACTAAAATTAATGCATTATTCTCATGAGAAATTTTAGTTATTTCTTTCATATCATTTGTTACACCATCTATATTTGAAGAATGCAAAATAGAAACAAACTTAGCATTTTTAACTTTAGAACTAAACTCATTCATATCTAATACCCCATTATGTGTTTTTACAATTTCTAAATTTATCCCTTTTCTTCTTTTCAAGAATAACCAAGGCAATAAATTAGAATTATGTTCTTTATCACTTATAACAACTTTATCTCCTTTTTGAAAATTAAAAGAATTAGCAATTAAATTAATTCCTTCAGTAGTATTCCTGTTAAATATAATCTCTTTTCTTTCTTTTGCATTAATAAATTTTCTTACACTTTCTCTTGCTCTATCAACTTCTTCACTTACTTTATTTCCAAATTTATGTATGCTCCTACCTCCACATCCTGGAAATTCTTTGTAATAAGAATTAATAGCATTAATTACTTGTACAGGCCTTAATGATTGGCATGCGCTGTCTAAATATACTCTTTTCCCATCTATTGTTGGAAAATCCTTTCTTATTTTATCTATATTCATTTTAATTTCTCATCTATTTCTTCAACTAATGTTTTAATGTGAATCTCAAATCCTAATTTTAAACTATTCCAGTCCTCATATTTTAATAAGTATCCTCTGTAATTAATAGCATTTCTTTTTAATCTTATTGTTTCAAGAAATTCCCAGTTAAATTCAAGTTCCTTATGTTTAAAGCAGATATAGGCATTTTTGCATTGATGGCTTTCAGCTTCAATTTTATCAAACAATAAATAAGCTTCTATTAATCCTCTTAAGGCTTCATAATAATCCCTGAATACAAATGTCCAGTCAGTGCTATTCTTGTCTATATCTTTTGACTTTTCCTTGATAAACCTTAATCCATTCAAAGCAACATTTTTCAAAGACTTAACAAGCTCAGTATCAATCTTATTTTTCTCTCTGAATTTTCCATTTACTAAGCATAAATCATAAGTTTCATCTAAATTGTCTATCTCACTTTTCATATTAAATCCTGTATCTCCCCCTTTATCAAATAACCATTAATCACATTATTAATTAAGCCAGTTTTAACATTTTTAATTTCTTCTTTATTCTTAAATATATGAATCTCTATTTCTCTTTTCAGCTTTGCTTCATATTTATTTTTTTCTATATCTCTTGAATCTCCATAAATAAACAAGTCAATATCAGAATCTTTATACCAGTCTCCTCTCGCCATGCTTCCAAATATAATTGCTGTTTTCACATCTTTTAAATTAATCAAATGCTCAATTAAACCAGATTGATATATTTTCTCTAAAGCATAAATCCTTTTTCTTGTCTGATAAACAATATTTTCTTTTCCAGCACTAAAATAAGAAAACTTTCTCTTTTCTTTTATTTTCTTCAATAACCCCTCTTTTACATACCTCTTAAGCCATTTATTCACTACACTTCTATTTACTTTAGCTTCTTCTACAATCTCATTGAAATGCCATTGTCTTAATGGGCTGTTCTCAAAAATCAAATTCAGTATCTTTTCTTCTTTTGATGGGCTTCCCATAATAGTATGCCTAAGATATACTATTTAAATTTATTGTTTTAGAACCCTAAGCCTTTAATTCGCCTTGTAAAGCAATTTCTATCTTTTCAACAATCTCTTTTGCTCTATTAATAAGATTATTTAATATTTCCTTATTTACATCTGTTTTTGTTCCATATTGGAATTCTTCTCTTAAAGATTTGGCATCCTGCATTTTCATTTGCTCTGTAGTCCTGATGAAAGCAATATCTTTTATATCTAACCCTATTTTCTTTGTTTCAATAAGATGCTCAACTGCACTTATAGTGCATTCATGATTTTTAGATTCATATCCAAATTTATATAATATTGCTAATAAAGAATGATACATTGCATAATAAGCCTGTGAAACAGCCCAGTCATTAAAGTTGCCTTTAACATTATAATCAGCAGCCAATAAATTATGCTTAGCTTTTTCAATATGCTCTTTTGCTTTCAAATTATTAAGAGGTATTCTTTTTAGCCTGTCTTCACTAGCCAAACACCATTCTAATCTTGATTTATTTTTTGGCATTTTTGATTACCTCTATAAATACAGATTCTCCTTTTAAAATTATACCTTCTTTAACTAATGATAATATGGCTTCTTTTTTATTCTTTAATTCATGAATTAAATCTTCTTTTTTAAGTATTAACGGAACAACAGGCTTTGTTCTGATTTTTGATAATTCAAGGCAAAAATCATTTACTTCCTTGAATTTGTTTGTTACAAATAAAACATCAACATCATTAAACTCTTTCTTTGTTAAAACAGAGCCGAACAAAATAATTAATTCTGCTTTTTTAAATTCCTGGAGAAACTCGCTATAAATCTTAGGATATCCATTCAATTGTCTTTTTTCTTCAAGAAGCAGTAATTCGCATATTTTTGAAGTTTCAGGATTCTCAAGATTTAAATTATAATTCACTGCATTGCCTATGCTTTCAGCATTAACAATCTTATTCTTCTCCAACTCCTTAAGAATTTTAAAAGAGCTTCCAACACTGATTTTTAAATGCCTAGCTACTTGATTGACATTATATCCATATTTACTCATGTCTCTAAGTAAAAACCTCATTAATTTGGCTGTATTTTTTGGAATCATTTTTATCTTTATTCACTTAAGGTGAATGTTTATTCATTAAGAATGAATAAGATATATATAAGTGTTTCTATTTTGTTTTTCTTCTCCGATAATATTAGTCCACCTCTAAGACATACTGTTTAAAGTTATTGTATTTTCTTTTCCAATTTTATCAATAACTTTTTTTAGTAATATACTCTGACCTAAGGTTTTTAAGTTTCCAACTAAAATTAATTTCTTTTTAGCTCTTGTTATAGCAACATTAATTAAAGTTTCATTCTCAATAAATCTTAAGTTATAATGAGAAAATGAACATTCTTTGCTTTTTGCGAAACTCATTATTATTACATCTTTTTCTTTTCCTTGAAATTTATGAATCGTGTCAACTTCTACATCTTTTATCTCAATATTCTTAAGAAGCTCTTTTATCTTAAGTTTCTGATTAACATAGGGGGTAATAATGCCAATCTGTTCTGATTTTATTCCATTTTTTATAAACGATGAAACAATATTAGTAATATATTTAGCTTCTTTTATATTTGAACAACCAGAACCTATTCCATCTTCATAAAATTCTGTTTTTGAAGTATCTATAATGATTACAGGTAATTTTGGATTCAAAAAGTGATGTCCTTCTATTTTTAAGTCAAGTATTTCTTCTGCAATACCTTCAAATGTTTTTAATTTTCCATCATAAAAAATATCATTTGCAATCTTGGCTATCGACCTATGCATTCTATATTGGGTTGTAAGCAAAGTTGAGGCATAGGAATATTTCTCAAAAAGTCTATTAAATATTGATAAATTCATTTCCTTAGATATATCTGCATCTTCTATTGGTTGTAATTGTTTATTATCACCAACAAGAATAAATTTTTTACATTTAAAAAGGGGTAATAGAGACATAAAACTAGCTACTTGACTTGCCTCATCCATTATCATAATATCAAAAAATATATTATCTAAAAAATAATGACATGAAGATATTGCAGTAGCAGCTATTAAATCTGCATCATCAATAATTTCAGTTATTATAACTCTTTTCAACCTTTCCACATTTTTCTTATGGCACTCTAAAGAAGATGATAAATTTTCATATTGTTTTTCTAAATCATTTTTATGATTAATCTGAATATACATGTCGGTATTTAAACTTTTTATTTTTATATTGGATAACTCTTTTTGTATTTTCAAGAAATCTAAATAAATTCTATTAACTTCCTGATTTATTCCCAATGTTCTCCTTTTTACAGTTAATTCTTCTTGTTCTTTGAAAGATGGAATATACTGACTTTCTAAGATTTTATAAATTTTAAATTCAAAATTTAACGCATCTTTATCTGGTTGTCCATTTTCATTGTTATATAATATAACAAACTGTTTTTCACATTGTTTTTTTAAATCATCACATTTTCTCTGAAGTTCTAAAATTTCATTTAAATATTTCCTATTTTTTTCATATTGTTGTTTTAATCTTCCCAATTCTTTATTTTTTGTTGTAAGTAAGAAAAAAGAAGATATTCTCTTACCTAAAATAGAAAGTCTAATACTTTTTATTTCGTTTTTAAGTTGTATTATATATTTTATTTCTGGTATTTTTGTTTGTATATCTTTTATTTGGACAATATTCTTGCTTAATAATAAATATGATTCTGATTTTTGGTTAAGTAGGGTCATTTCATTATTTATAGAAGAAATATCTAGAAAATTTACATAATCTACTGATGTTTTTTCTATTGCCTTATATTTTTGCTCTTCATTAATAAAATTATCAAATTCTTCTTTCAAAACTTTCTTTTCATTTTTAATTTTATTAACACTATTTTGCATTAAATTTATCTCAGTTCTTTTTTGGAATTTTAGTTTAATTAACTCATCTATTTTTAGATTACATTTTTCAACTTCCTTCCAATTTTTATGTTTCTTCATTTTTTCAAATATAGAATATTTTCTGACTTGAGGGTCAATTTCATTAATAGGACCTATTCTTACAATTTTTTTATATTCTCTTTCAGACAATCGTTTTATTATATTATCTACGGCTAAATTAGTCCATGCAGTTATCAAGAGTTTTTGATTTTTTGTTGAAAATTGCTTAATCAATTCCTCAATAACATAAGTTTTTCCTGTTCCAGGAGGACCTATTACCAAATGAAAATCATCTGCTTCAATAGATTTGATTATTGCTTCTTTCTGATTTTCATTGAGTCTTTTTGAAACAAAAAAAATTCTTTTCTTACTATATTTTGGTTTCTTTTCACCAAGCACGATATCAAGAATCCTTAGATTATCTAAGCCAATTTCACCATTTTTTATACTTTCAATAATATTTTCTAATCTTTCTAAAGCAACATTCATGTTATTTATGTCTAGAATAACATTTTTATTTTCAAATTCTGATGGTTCAGTTTTAGTTTCAATTTTGAGGAGAGAATTATAAATCTCCTTTACAGTTGCTCTTTCATACTTTGTTAATAGATTTAGTAAATTATCTTCCTTAATTAAAATTAAAGAGCCTCTTGATAGTTTTAATTCTTGGATTAGTTGTAATCTTATTGTTAGAATATTATTGCTTAGATCTATCTCTTCTACTTTACCTTTAATCTTTGTTTGTTTTTTCTTTTTTAATTCTATAAATCTTTCTATTTCTGAAAGAAATTTAGAGTATTTATCCTGTATGAAAATATTTTCCATATCACGCTCTTCTTTTTGATGAAGCATCTTCTATTGCCTTTTTTGTTAGTGGTTTACTTTCATCCCAAATATCATTAAAGAATTGTGTAACCTTATTTATATTATCTCTATTTTTTAAGCATATTCCAGCTTCATAATTAGTAGATAATCCTCTCTTAGTTAAGTTTGCAGAAGAGATTATCGCTATAGAATTATCTACTACGACCATTTTTGCATGTAACTCATTGTTATACCTTATCTCTGCACCTAAATTCTCCAGAACTCTAAGCTTGTTTAAATCAGTCATCCCTTTTTCAATATCTTCTTTTACAAGACGAGTAATAATTTTAATGTTAATTTTTTTCTTGTCTTTTCTCTTCTTAAAATCTGAAAATTCATCATCTATATGAGTTATCCAAGGTGAACAAATTAATACTTCTTCTTTTGCCTTGGATAGTTCTCTGTTAATTTCCCCATATACTGTAATGTTTGATGTTTCTTTTGAGGTTGTCACTATAAATGTATATGCTTCTCTTTCTTTTTCTAATTTAAATTTTAATTGGCTATTTTCTTCTTTTAAATTTTTAATTTCACTCAAAAGTTTATTTTGTTCGATTCTATTTAGTTTTAAAGTTTTAATAATTTCTTCTAATTCTTCTACATGTTTTTCTAATATTTCTTTCTTAATCTCAATTTCTTTTATTAACTTTGTATCTATTCTATATGCTCTAATCTTTTCAGCTAGTTTAATAATCTCTTTTGATACTTCCATTTTAATATAATATTAGAAAGAAGTAAACATTCTTATACTTAACTATTTGTATATTTATGAAGAAATAATTATTTCATCTCACTCTCAACAATTTTCTTAAAATCTTTAAATGATACATCACCAACAATAGTTTGATTATTAATAAAGAATGTTGGAGTAGCGTATATATTAGATTTTATTCCAGCTTGATAGTCTTTTTCAACTTCAGATTTGTATTTTCCAGAAATATAACAAGAACTAAACTGTTCAGTATTCAAGCCAAGTTCAGTAGCATATTCAACAAAACTAGCATATCCTGTTTCTTTCCATTCGTCTTGGTTTTCAAATAACAACTCATGATATTCCCAGAATTTTCCTTGTTCATCTGCACATTCAGATGCTTCAGCACTTTCTCTGCTATTTGGATGATTATCTAAAATAAAATTTCTATAACTAAATTTAATTTTATCACCATAGTACTCGCGAATTTTAACAGCAGTATCCTCACTTTCTTTAGTATAAGGGCAAGCATAGCATCCAAATTCAGTAATTTTTACAGAAGCATTAGCACTTCCTAAAAATGGTCCATTGCTTTCTTCAGGTAAAATTAAATCTTTTTTCTCGCCAGTAGTTGAACATTTCTCTCCTTCTGATACATTCCCATTATTTAAAGTGCCCAATGGATTAAATATGCAAAACTGGTCGCTATTAGGTCCATTGCAATTTCCATATTTAATATAATTATAACCACCTTGTACAGTATAAAATCCAGATACCAACATTAATATCAAAAATATCCAGGCAATTACTTCAAAATATTTATAGATGCTCATAGCAAGTTTAGGAAATCTTCCGATTAATTTTCCCGTTATTCTTGCCTTAATTCTTTCATCTAATCCAGAATAACATTTCCTGAAAGTAACTCTTCTAAATGTACAATCAATAGCTTCCCAAGCTAGTTTTCTATAGCTTACACTAAATATTCCCAATATCAAAAATATAGGTAAAGCAATAAAGCATAGCATCTTTATTCTAAAAATTATTTGTTTTTAATTGTTTCTAGAAGTTCTTTTTGAAGATTTCATTTTTGGTTCTGGAACAGGAGCTTGTTCTATAAGAATTTCTTCACTAACCTTTTCTTGGAGATTAGAAAAAGCTTCAGAAGGATTAATTCTCTCTTTAGAAAGTAAATGAATGTAAATATCTCCAAAATGCTCTTTCTGCTCTAATTCAATTTCATTTTGATGGTCTAAATGCAATAAAGGAATAAAAGTAAATATTTTGTCCTCTTTTTTATCACTATTAACTAAAAGGGTAAAAGTTAATTGTCCTTTATTTAATGTAAAATATCCTACAATTTTGCTATAAACATCTTTTATCATAGCAGAAATATCTATCTTTTTCTCAGGTAATTTTACATTAGAATAACTTTCACCCTCTTTTCTCAATATTCTTCTTTGATTAACTTCCAATGCTTTTTGCAAAGCATTCATTAAATCATATAAGTTAACTCTTCTTTTCCTTGCCTGAGGTGTTTTAATTGTTAATTTTGGATTAATATCCTCTCTTTCAGGAGCATCATCATATAATTCATCTAAACTAGACTGGTCATCTTTTGGATAAAGAAGAGCATCAAACTCAGAAATATCCTCATCAACTAATTTATCAGACTTTATTTTAAGCAATAAAGCAGCAGCAAGTATAACCTTTCCAGAAATAAGAAAATTAGACTCCTGCAAGCTTTTTATGGCTTCTAAGTACTTATTTGTCAATTTTGATAAGTCAATATCCCAAGGGTCTAATTGTTCGCTTTTAATCAAATCAGTAATAATAGTCTGCCAGGTAATCTCATCTTTTTGAACCAATAAATTATACAAATCATCTTGCATTCCAAAATAATGCCCCTTCTCTTTAAATAATATTTGTAACTACTAGCAAATTAATACAACCGAAAGATTTAAATACTCTAAGTTTGTACCTATTATATCACCTCTTTTTCCCAGAAGGATAAGTCCTTGTGGCTTATCTTTTTGGGTTTATATTCAAAAAGAAGCTAAAAAATGAGAGCAAAAACAACATTAAAGTCAATAGTAACAATAACAGCATTAGTCTTAGGCAGTTTAACTGGTTGTTCTAATGGATTAAAATTAAGCATAGAAAGAGAAAATCTTGTACAAAGTAATCAACTTCCAAGTTCATACAGAAGTGTACATTTAATAGATTCTAAAACAGGCAATAATTATACAATAATGAATAACCCTGGTGGAATAGATGTATTTACAGGAAAAAGTATGTATGATAGTGTTTTTGATAAAGTGATAATTAGTGATAAAACTGGTGAAAGAGCTTATACAAGAGAAGAATTAGAAAAAAATGATAAATCTTCTTTAGAAGCATTAGATGCAGCTTATTTAGCATATAGATAATATTCTCAAGAATTAAGCAGGAAAATTAAAAATCCTTTTAGGTAATTAAAATAAAAAAGTAGAAATAATGTATTTCTTCTTCTTTGCTTAATTTTCTTTAGAAAATCTCACTGCTTGGTTTTGGTTTCTAAATAATGGCAGTTTCCACAATAGAGTCTGTCTTTATGCTCTGCTAAGAAATAACCAGCACCGCATTTAGGGCATGTTTTAGCTCTCTTTACAGAACTTCCTTCTATTTTGTACTTCTTCCATCTTTGAGATGGCTTCTTATTCTTTACTTTCTTTTTTGGCATCTTTTACCTTCTTTGCTTTTTTTCTGAATTTTTCAATTGCATCAAATCTCTCTTTATCATGATAAACATAAGCTTTTATTATACCTGACTCTTTTCCATAATCATTTCTTATGAACTTAATAATGCTTGTTTCAGGATTAGCTTTAAAATTCTCAACTAATTTCTTCAAAGCTTCTTCCTTGCTCATTGTCTTTCCCTTGCTCTCAAACTCTAAAGTATATTCACTTCTTCCCAATAAACTGTTTTCTTTCTTTTCTATTGCTTTCATTTTCTTCCTTTGGATTATGCTTCTTTTTTATCGAAGATTTTTTCTTTGCAAGAAAAAAGCTTCATCGTGATTTTATAGCATACTCTCCTTCAACTTTTGCTTTAATCTTAGCAGCTATTATTGATTTCTCAGGGTTTACAATAAATATCTTTCCCTTGAAACTATCATTAAATAATTCTGATTGACAATTAGGGCATTTTGGTTGGTCAGTTATCATCTTACACTTCCTACATGCTTTCTTTGCCATTTTCTTTTTTCTTTCCTGAAGGTTTCTTTCTAAGAAAGCTTCTTTTCCTTTTTCTTCTCTTTTTTCTGAACAGGTTTCTCTTCTTTCTCAGCTGATTTTTGCTGTTTTTTAATGTCTTCTTCCAGCCATTTAATATTGCCTAAAGTAGTCTGTCTCATTGTTAAACCTATTTTAGGTTCAGCTTCTTTAAAGCTAACAGCAATTATCCTAGCTCTACATATATCGCCTTGTTTTAAGACTCTTTTGCTTTCTTTTCCACTTAAAACATTGCTTTTTGAAAAACTAACAAAATCATCCATTGTCTGGCTTATATGAACCATACCATCAATTGGTCCAATATTGACAAAAGCACCAAAATCAGTAATTTCAGTTATGTTTCCTAAAACAATCTCTTGTAATTCTGGTTTGAATATGATTAAGGTAAATACAGTATCATAATAAGCAGCGCCATCTCCATGAATAATAACACCCTCTCCTATTTTTACAATATCTTTAACACCAATAACTATTCCTATGTCTTTAGAAACAAAATCATGATAATTTTCATTTATCTGATTAAGAACAGCCTCTTCTTTGTCTTTATCAAAGTCAGTTGGAGGTACTCTAATATGTGCTTTTACAGTGGTTTCATAAAACATTTTCTATCATTAAATATTTTTTTTGTTTTAATCTAATTACAGGCATTTTCAACTCTTTCATTAATAACCTATCATTAGTTGCAATTATAATGTTTTTTAAATTTAACTCTTTTGGTGTTTCTTTTCCGAAGTTTTCTTTCGTAAAGAAAAGCTCTTTTAAAATCTTATCTACAGAACCCTCTTTATTTGTCTTTATAACCTTTACCTTCTTGATTTCAAGTAATTTTAAAGCAATTCTCTCTCCTTTCTTGCCCTTTAGTTCATCTATTGTTTTATCAATAATAGCCAGTTCATAAGGAAAATCACATATTCTATCTATTTCAGAAAAGATATCTATCTTATACTTTTCATACATTAACAGGAAATTAGTATCTAATATTATTGTTTTCACATTATTTACTTTGAAATATTGTTTATATTTTTTTTGATTTGATTAAGTCATTAAAAAAGCTCCATTTATGAATAAAGCATATAAATCATTTTGAAATTTAGAATCTTCCCTTACATCTTCCTTCATATAATCTCCAAATTTTGCATATCTTCTATCACTTATAAGATTTAATACACTTAGTACATTATTTCTCTTATGATTTATTTCCCCTGATTTATACTGATATAACTGATATCTAATATCATTAACTACAAATTCAAAATCTTGTTCTCCCAATTTCCTTAAAAATTCATCTTTAGGCATATTTCTCATTTAAAGAATAAATTAAATAAATTTTTAAACCTAGCTTTTTTTATCTTAAATTATTAACAAAATCAGCACTTACTCTTTCAATTAATCCTTCTCTTCTGGTTAAAGGTCTTATGAATGTAATATCTTCTTCAGTTGAATCATATAAAGAAACAGTAATCAAATGAAAATATCCACATCTTTTTAAAAATTCAATCATTTCATCATTAGATTTTCTTGTGTCAACAACAACAGCTTCATTTCCATCTCTAGCATCAACCTCTACTTGTCTTAGCATAAACCTTGCAAAACCTCTTTCTCGTAAATCAGGATGAACCCTAATATTTTTTATTTCTCTAACTCTTGGAATATATTTATGAGGCTGATGAACAATATCACCAACTAATGTTCCTTCATTATAAGCAAGAACAGCTTGTTTATATCCAGAGAATAACTCAGCTTCTGTTCTTTGTACCCAATCAGGATAATTTGGATATCCTAAAGGTTGCGAAGCTAAAAAGTCTATTACTTCTCTAACATCTCGTTCACTTCCAACCTCTCTAAAATTAAAACTAAATCCCATTAAAAAACAATAATAAAAAAATTAATAAAACTATGTTATAGGAAACGTTTATAACCTTAAGAACATATATTTTAAATATCATGGTAACCCTCGGATTAATTGAAAAAATAAACATAGGTGGAAAGGAATTTTTAGCTAAGATTGATACAGGTGCAGATTCAAGCTGTATTGATTTAAAATCAGCTTCTAGATTAAACTTAGGCCCAATAATTGGTTTTAGAAGAATAAAAAGTGCTCATGGCAAATCAATCAGACCAACAGTAAAAGCATTAATAAGACTAAAAGGAAGAGCTATAAGGGCTGAATTATCTGTAGTTTCTAGATCAAAATTAAAATACAAGGTTTTGTTAGGAAAAAGAACACTTAAAAAACTTGGCTTTCTTATAGATCCTAGAAAATGAAACTAGCAATAATCAGTTTAAAGAGTAATAGTAGCAATATGTTGATAGAAGCTTCTAAAAAATATTTCTCAGAAGTTGATGCATTAGATTTAAGGCATATTGAAATAGTTGTCAGGGAAAAAGCTGAAATTTTTTATGAAGACGAGCCATTAAAGGATTATGATTGTATTTATTGCAGAGGTTCATCCAAATATGCTTTAATCTTAAGGAGTATAACTGAAATATTAAACAAAAAAGCATATATGCCTTTAGCTCCTGAATCTTTTACAATTGCTCATGATAAATTCTTAACACAATTATATTTGCAAAAATTAAAAGTAGACATGCCAAGAACATATTTGGCAGCAACAACAAAAAGAGCAAAAGAATTAATTAAAAGAATTCATTATCCAGCTATAATAAAATTGCCCTCAGGAACTCATGGAAAAGGAGTTATGTTTGCTGATTCAAGAAGTTCAGCATCTTCAATCTTAGATACATTAGAAATATTCAGGCAAGCCTATATTATTCAGGATTTCATAGATACAGATGGTAAAGACATAAGAGCAATTGTAACAGGCGATGAAGTAATAGCTTCAATGGAAAGAAGTTCAGCTAGAGGAGAATTAAGAGCAAATATTCATGCAGGTGGAAAAGGAAAAGCAATTACCTTAACAGAAGAAGCAAAAGAACTTGCAATTAAAAGTGCTAGAGCAATTCATGCAGATGTTTGCGCAGTTGATATTTTGCAGGGATTAAAACCATTAGTAATAGAAGTAAACGCTAGTCCTGGATTAAAAGGAATAACAGAAGCAACAAAAAAAGATGTTGCAGGTGAAATCTGTAAATACCTGTTTGAACAATCTTCTAAGTTTGCAGCATCTAAAAAAGAAAATAACTATTCAAGAATTATTCACGACATAAATCAGCCAGGTCCAAAAGAAGTTATAGCTAATCTAGATGTAAAATTAGGAAGAATAAGATTAGACTCATTAATAACAAAATTATCAGGATTCACTTCAGAAGATGAAGTAACAATAAAAGTTGAAAGAGGCAACATAATCATTAAAAAGCATGGAGACAATTAGTATTCTTTTAATTCTATCAGCAATTGTTTTAATTTATTTATTCTTAAAATTAACAAAGTTTGTTTTCAAAGCAGTTATTTTAGGAATATTATTAGTTATTCTATATTATTTTTTAATAAAGTAGCTTTTCTTTTTGGAAAGAAAACCTTCAGGAAAGAAAGACATTAGGAAAAACCTTCAGCAAAAAAGAACATTTAGAAAACCTTTCGGAAAGAAAATAAAAAAATTAAAAGAAAAAAAAGAAAAAATTAATTACAACACATAATTTGTATCTGGGTATCAATACTTTTTATTCCAAGATCTGCGTTATCTCTACCACGAAGTTCTACAGCTTTTAATGTTTGAATATTTTCATCACAAGCAAACATTTCAGGTGTCATAGTTAACCATTGTGCACTGCCAAAGTTATCTATAGTCTGATTAAAGTAAGCTATTGTTGAAACCATTCCAAATAAACAAGTTTTAGTACCGCCAAAATTTGCGCATACAGCATTACCATCCCTCATACTAGTTGAAGAAAATTGTTGTATTGAACAATCATATTTACTTGTTGTTTTTGGAACAGCTATTTCAAGATCACATCCACTTTCTTGTCCTGCAATTCCGGATACAACTATATCTTTAACCCATACAGCTAAAAAGTGACGTTCATCAACTTCTAAAAGACTTTTGTCAGCTCCTTTATCAATAGTAAATGTTTTTCCTTTATAAGATAGTGTACATTTTGTCCCATCAGAACTTACTGATACCACAGACACTTCATCTAATGATTTTCCCACATCTACAAATCCAGCTATAATGTTAGCTTTATCAACGTCAAATGGACCATTACGTTCATTTTCAGAAAGTGGTGTATCTATAGGTGTTGGTTCCTCAACAACATATCCAGGACATTGTTCTTTAACTAAAGCTAATTTTCCACCAGCTTGACTACATCCTTCTCCAAATGTAATTCCTATTCCAAAAGAATCTTCTTTAGCAACACCACATTGCCCCATTGAATATCCTTCTAGGTCTACATCTTTTGTACAATAATCTCTTCCGTCAGAAACACAACTTATACATTCATTTTGTACTATATTTGCTGCTTTTGGTTCTTGTGTACAAGAACTCAAAAACAAAACAGAAACTAATAAAATTCCAAAAAATAATATTTTTTTATTCGTATATACCACCTTCCTTTTATTTTTTAAGGTCTTTTTCTTTCAGGCCTTTCTTTTTATAAAAGAAACCTATATATATATATTTCGTATTTTAAAAATAAGGTTAATTTTGTGCTTTTTTAAAGAATAAGAACCAAAAATCTTAAATAAAATAATATTTTATCACTAAGATGAATGAAATAAATGCATTTCAAATATTATTTTCATAGTAGCATTATTAAATTTAATAGCAATAACAATTTTAATTTATTTTAGGCAAAGTAAATGGGCATTGGCTTTGGCAATTTTAGAAACAGTTTTGGTAGCAATCAGTTTAACTAATTAATTCTTCCAAAATAATTACTTATCAACTTTTAGTTTACAACTATCAACCAAAATTATCTTCTTGAAATTTTAGGATTTTTAACACATGAAGAAGCATCATAAGAAGAGCATTGAGGAACACATCTTAATATTCCATAATTAAAACCAAGAGCAGTACAGCTTTTCCCATTCAAATTATTTCCATCGCAAATTTCATATTTGTCTATGCGATTGTTTCCGCAATATCCTTCTGATTCTACAATGCATCTATTCAATGATTGAACCCATTCACAAGAAGAAATCTTGCTGCATTCATTAGTATCTAGCAAGTCAGAGCATCTCCAGTTTTTATTATCAATTACAGAAAGATTTACGCATAAGTCTCCATCTCTCCATAGCACGCAATCTTTTCTTAAAGAGCATTCATTATAATTTAATTTCAGACATTCTTTTATTAAAATCGTTTTAAAAATACTATTTTGTTTTCCAGGAGTTCCATTTACAACTAAACTTGCATTCCAGTTAAAAGAAACATTATTATCAAGATTAAAATTAATTAATTCAATGCTTTTACCTTCTTTTGCTAATGGATAATAAACAATTTCATCAACGATTTCACCTGAACTATTTTTAATTGCAAAATATTTTTCTAAACTATTAGTTATATCACTCCACGAGCTATCAATAATTTTTCCAGAATATTGAGAATAATCTGATAAAAATATTTGAACATTCTGAACTATTATCACATATTCGTTAGGCAAGATAGTCATTTCTCCTTGTCCTAAACTTAATCCATGATTAGTGTTAGCTTCAAAAAACTTCCAGCCAGTTAAGTTTACAATCTCTGTTCCATTATTGTAAATCTCAATCCATTCACTATTAGTATCATTTCCCAAAGGATTGTACATTATCTCATTAATAATTACTTGCCCATTAACAGAAAAAGCAAAAACAATAAAGCAGAATAAAAAACAAAAAATAATAAAATTTGTTAGTCTCATAAATTATCTTAAAATGTTTTATTTTAAAAACCTTATTTAGAAAGTTTATCCCAAAATCAACTTTTCTCACTAGGCTGTTTTAATTTCTTTTTCTCAAAAAAATCAATTGCTTCTTTTAATTCAACATGTGTCTTGGCATATTCATGAATGTCAATTTTTTTAATATATGCTTCACAAGATTGAATTAATGCAGTAGCACCAGCCCTAGTTCCTTTAGGATGAGCATGACATCCAGCACCCATTGTAGTA
The DNA here is from genome assembly GCA_018303025.1 of Candidatus Woesearchaeota archaeon. GTDB lineage: Archaea > Nanobdellota > Nanobdellia > SCGC-AAA011-G17 > GW2011-AR20 > JAGVYZ01. The sequence goes on along the minus strand of JAGVYZ010000014.1, from coordinate 77,759 downwards.
ATAAAATCAATACCCTGCATAACATCAATGAATTTTTTCAATAAAGTTGGATTTAACCCTCCAGAAATTATTGGACAGCACTTTTTCATTCCTCTCCATGAATCATCATCTAATATTACATGATGAGCTAAATCTTCATGAACTAGTTTTATGGCATCATCATCTTTTTCAGGAATTCTTCCCCAAGCTTGTTCAAAGAAATGTCCTTTAGCAACAAATCCCAAAATATTATGTGCAGCAGTAACATCTTCCTTAGGACTACCAGCCATTTTACCAACACCAGCAGTTCCTGTATGAATTCCAGAAGCACCAGCTAATCTAGCAAATTTAGACAAAACTAAAACAGAAAAACCAATTGGATTTTCTTCCCTGGTGTAAGCGCCATGGCTTGCTCTATGATAATGAATAAACACCCCAGGATATTTTCTTCTTAATGTTTGCACAGCCATCCATCCAGCAGTAATTCCATCAATTAAAAATGCATAACTACCAGATTCAAATCCAGCATTTCTAATCATTTCACATCTAGAAATCATAGTGTCATAATCAGCAGCAGAAACATTAAATGAATGAATTTTTTTCTTGCCTGTTTCTTTAACAGCTTTATCCATTGCTTTTTTTACATAAACAACCATTTTGTCATATGGACAAAAATCCTGGTTAGCTTGTGGCTCGTCATTTTTTACAAAATCTCCACCGCCAGTCCAGAAATCATAGCAGACTTCAGCATATTCAGAAGAAGTCAATCCCATTTTGGGTTTTATAATAGTTCCAAGAATTGGCCTGTCATAAACATTCAAATACTTTCTCATGTCATCTAAAGTATAACTAGGTCCATCGTATTGTTCTAACATTGTAGAAGGAAACCAAATATCAAGCAATTTCAAAGCTTTAACTTCTTTCATGCCTAAAACATTTCCAACAATATATGTTAATATATTTTGTACATTTCCTTTTCTATCAAATAATCTCCATGGAAAAGCAATCCAGACTAAATTTTTCTTAATATCTAATTGATAAACAAGTGCATTCATCTCGCGAGAAAAAGGTGTTTCAGTATTAACCTTAAAATTAGTTCCAGTAGAAGATTCAGCAGCAACTTCACAAGAAGCTTGTAATATATTTAATCCCTTACCAGGTTTCAAATGGTAAACAGCTAACATATACTCGCCATTCTTAGGATTTTTTAATCCAAGATTGACATAGGCTTCTTGATGAGGATTTAAACTTTTAATAAGTGATTTAGGAATTTTATTATTAACAGATTTATTTTTACTTTTCATCATTTCACCTCTTTAAATTAAAATAAATTGTTATTTATATAATTATTGTAAAAAAAGAGAAAAATATGTCCCCATATCATGAATAGGTTACACATAAAAAAGAAAAAAAGCTAATTAAACTTTTCCCATTTTAATCTGGAATAGTTACCTTTAACCTTCTGCCTTGTATTCAAAAAATCTTAGTATAGAAACCTTTATAAACATTATTGTAATAATCATTATTATGAGTATGTTTATCAACAGAATAGAAGAACTTGAAACTTTGGAAAAAGTTTACAAATCAAAAAAAGCAGAACTTGTCTTAGTTTATGGTAGAAGAAGAATAGGAAAAAGCAGGCTTTTAATAGAATCAATAAAAAATAAAAATGCTATATATTTTCTGGCAGATAGCTCTGATAATATCTTAAACATCTTCTCAAACCAGGTAAAAGATGAATTTGTAAAGTTTTCAGATTGGGAGGATTTCTTTAATTTTATTTTAAAAAGCAAATATGAAATTTTTATTATAGACGAATTCCAGTATCTTTATTTGATTAACAAAGCATGGCCTTCAATTCTCCAAAGATGGTGGGAGAAAATAAAAGAGACAAATAAAAAAATAATTCTTTGTGGTTCAATAATTTCAACAATATACAAAATAACCCATGGTTATAATTCTGCGTTATACGGCAGAAAAACAGCTGAGATAGATGTTCTTCCTTTAAAATTTAAGAATCTTCAGAAGTTCTTTCCAGATTATAATACTGAAGAATTAATAAAAGCATATTGTATTTTAGGCGGAGTTCCAAGATATCTGGAAGAATTTGATTCAAAAGAAACCATAGAAAAAAATTTAGAACTAAAATTATTTGAAAAGACAAGCTTCCTTTATAATGAGCCATTAAATTTGCTTACAGAAGAGTTTAGGGATTTCTCTTCTTATCTTTCAATACTTCAGGCAATCTCAGAAGGAAAAACAAAATTTAACGAAATCTCAGAATATTCCCATATATCTTCAAATAAGCTTCCAAAATATCTAACAATCTTGGAAAGAGTAGATATAATAAAAAAAGAAGTTCCAGTAACAGAAAATAAATTAAAATCAAAAATAACAAGATATTACATAAAGGATAATTTTTACAATTTCTGGTTGAATTTTGTCATGAAAAATCGCGCCCAGATAGAGCAAGGATTAAAAAAAGATCTGCTTGATTCATTAAAGCAGGAAATAAATTCCTATTATGGCAAGGTTTTTGAGCAAGTCTGCAAAGAAATAGTATTTGATAAAATAAAAAACTTATCAAAAATTGGCAGATTTTGGCATAAAGATATAGAGATTGATTTAATTGCTTTAAATGAAAAAGACAAAGAAATTTATTTAATAGAATGCAAATGGAAAAGTGAAGTAAATCCAAATGAAATATTATTTAAACTAAAGGAAAAAACAAAATATATAGATTGGAATAACAAAAACAGGAAAGAAAAAATAATAATATTTGCAAAATCATTTTCAGAAAAAACCCAGGAAGCACTACTTATAGACCTAAATGAAATAAAGAAATATTTAGATTAGCTAAATTAACTCTTAAGCAACCATAGATAATTTTTCTTTATCTTTTTAGCTAAATCTTTAGGTTTAATAATCCCCAATTCACATATAATTCCTTTAACAAATTTATAGGGAACTGCTTCAAAAGCAGGATTTCTTACTTTTAATATTTTCAGTCTTTCATCAAATACTTCTTTCTCATTTCTCTCTTCAATTTTAACTGATTTTTTAGAAAATTTCCATGAATTAGATGCAATATAAACAGGAACTTTATGCCTAAAAGCTTCTTCAGCAAATAAACCAGAACCAATTTTATTTAAGGCAGTTTTTTGCATCAATGCGTCAGCACCTATCAACATAATATCAGCTTTTTTCAAAGCAATATAAACAGCATCATCAACAATCATAGTTGTTTTAATTCCAGCTTTAGCTAACTCAATAGCTGTTTTCCTTCCTTGAAACAAAGGCCTTGTTTCAGTATTAAAAACACTAAACTTTTTACCAAATTTATGCGCTTTAATCAAAATTGAAGTAACAGTAGAAGAATGACAGTGAGTATAAACAACAAATCCATTTTTAATTAATTTAACTCCATTCTCTATAATCTTTCTTTCATTCTCTTTAATTAACTTTAAAGTTTCATCAACAGAATGCTTTTTGGCATAATTCAAGGCATTTACAACCATTGGTTCTGTTTTCCTTAAAGAAATTAATTTTTTAATAGAAGAAGCATTAGGCTTCAAAGAATAAGCAACTAAAGCAGCTTTAGCAACATTTTCAGCACCTTGGATTTTTATCTCTTTAATATCCTTGCATATCTTAGAAAATCTATCCATGAATCTATATAATTTAGAACCTATATAAAAATTTCCCCTAAAAAAAGCAACAAAACTTATATAAATCAAGATAATATAAAAAATAACATAATGGTATTAGAAATACTCATCGGACCAAAAAGAGCAGAAGCACATCCTAAACTAATGTTTCTATATGGTTTCTTTTATGCTTCAATAGCATTATTATTATCATTGTGGATATTCAAAAGCCAGGCCAGTATAATCATGGTTTTTTTAACAGTCTTAGCTTGTATTCCTTTATTGCATAGAACATTCAAAAGAGAGGAAAAATATGATTTAAAAATAGATTCTGAAAAATTAATAATGAAGGAACATTGGAGAGCATTAAAATTTTTACTTTTCTTGTTTTTTGGAATTTTAGTAGCATATGCATTCTGGTTTATAGTTCTTCCAGAATCAATCTCAACAACCTTATTTAGTTCACAAATTGAAACAATTCAAAGCATAAACGGAAAAGTAGTTTTCGGAAATTTCATAGGAGAAGATGTTTTCTTCAAAATTTTAATAAATAATTTCAAAGTATTATTATTCTGCATTTTCTTTTCATTCTTCTACGGTGCAGGTGCATTATTCATTTTAGTCTGGAATGCTTCTGTAATTTCAGCTGCAATGGGAATTTTTGTAAGAGAAAAGCTATCTACTATTTTTTCTTACTTCCATATATTTCCCTTGGCATTAATGCGTTATATGACTCATGGTGTTTTTGAAATATTAGCATATTTCATAGGTGGTATGGCTGGTGCTTTAATCTCATTTGCAGTAATAAACTCCCATTTGAATTCAAAACAAATAAAGCACGTTTTAATAGACACATTAGATTTAACATTAATTGCCTTAGTTATTTTATTAATAGGGGCTCTAGTTGAAGTTTACTTCACCCCAATAATAATGAGCTTTTTTCTTTAGGCAGGTTCGTGAAGGGTGCAACCCTTACTTTTAGTGTAGGTTTTTTCTTTTTTAAAGAAAAAAAGTACAACCGATATTAATATAAATAAATCTTGTCTAAAAATAAAATGCCAGATGAATTAGAACAAAGAAAAGAAGACGTGAAAAACTTTTTAATTAATAAGAAATCTTGGATTTTTTATGGGATTTTATTAATAATAATTTTAATGGGTTTTTTCATAAGAATCCAGAATATTCCACAATTAATGGATACAACATCTAATACTTATATGCCTGCTGACCCAGATGCAATGCTTGTATTTAGATATTCCCAGGACCTTTTGGAAAATGATGCTTTACCAGCAATAGATAAATTACGTTCATATCCTCTAGGTTTTACAGGTGTAGGCGAATTTAATTTTTTCACACATGTAATTGTATTTACTTACCAATTTATGCATTTATTTGATTCTTCAATAACCTTCGATTATGCTTTCATGATTTTCCCGGCAATAATGTTCTTATTTGCAGCATTGTTTTTTTATCTCTTAGTTGACAAATTGTTCAATAACAAAAAAATAGCATTGATAGCAACAGCTTTTTTATCATTTTCGCCTGCTTTTTTATTTAGGACAATGTCTGGTATTACAGATAAAGAGTCATTAGCTACCTTGTTATTCTTCGCTTCTTTTTATTTTTTTGTTTCATCATGGAAATCAAAGAATTTATTATTCTCCTTAATTAATGCAGTTTTAGCAGGAATCTTAACAGGAGCAACAGGAGCTGTTTGGGGTGGAGTTAATTTTATCTTCTTAATTTTTGGATTGTTTGCATTAATAGAACTCATTCTGGATAAGTTCTCAAAAGAAAACCTTTATTCTTATACATTATGGTTTATTCTTTCAATAATAACAATGAATCTTTTTTTCCCAGGAAGAATAAACTTTGGAACATTATTAAATTCAGTAACAACTAGCTTATGCTTACTAAGCATTTTAGCAGGTTTCTTCAGACACTTCATAATTGAACATAGAACAGTTAATCAATTTGTAGAAAAGTATTCAAAACTTCCAAAAAGTGTAAATAGCTTCATAATTTTTGGATTTTTAGGCCTAATATTTTTAATTCTTTTCAATGGTCCTCTATATTTAATAGACAAATTAAAAGATATTTTTACAGATGTTACAAAACCTTTTGCAACAGGAAGATGGGTTTTAACAGTAGCTGAAAATCATCAGCCTTATGTATCTGACTGGGTTGGTCATTTCGGTGGAATGTTTTTCTTATTATCAATCATAATTGGCTCTGTTATTCTATTTTATCATTTAGTCAAGCATTTGTCAAAATCAAACAGATTAAAACTTACAGTATCTTACACAATATTTATTTTCCTGTTTTTATTCAGCAGATATAAGGCAGATTCAACCTTCAACGGAGATAATTTTATCTCTAATTTCTTATATATAGGCTCTTTCCTTTTCTTTGCATGTTATTTTATTTATATTTACATTAAATCTTATTTAAATGATCAAGAGGAATATGAAAAAATAATTTCCTTAAATAAATCAGAAATTTTTATAATCGCTTGGTTTATTATAATGGCAATAGCTGCAAGAAGTGCAATAAGGCTGGTTTATATTTTCACTTCAGTAGCAATGGTCTTAGCCGCTTATTTTATTTATACTGGTTCAATATACTTATATCAAAAAGTAAAAGAGAATGAAAAAGAATTAACATATAAAATATTTTACATAACAGTCTTAGCTTTATTTTTAATGATTTTTTTCTGGCCTTTCGGAAATGCAATGGCACAGATTCCAGTAATAAAAGAAATACCTATAGTAAACTCAAATGGTTATTTATTGAATTATTATGAATCCTCCAAAGCTCAAAATGCAGGTTCAGGAACAACTTACAATCAACAATGGCAATTAGCAATGAAATGGGTTCGGGATAATACAAATGAAAATGCTGTTTTTTCACATTGGTGGGACTATGGTTACTTAGTCCAAACAGGTGGCAAAAGAGCAACAATAACAGATGGTGGTAATACAATTGGTGCCTGGAATCATTGGACAGGACGTCATGTTTTAATGGGAAGCAATGATACAGAAGCATTAGAATTTTTAAAAGCACATAATGCAACTCATTTATTAATAATTTCAGATGAAATAGGTAAATATCCAGCTTTCTCGTCAATAGGTTCTGATGTTAATTATGACAGGTATTCCTGGATTACAAATTATAATTTAGATCCTTCTCAAGTTAAAGAAACAAGAAATTCAACAGTCTATTTGTACACTGGTGGAACAGCAATAGACCACGATATAATTTATCAAGATAAGCTATATCCTAAAAATGCAGCAGGTGTAGCAGGTTTCTTTGTTCCAATAGTAAATAACGCTAATAACTCGCAAGTAGAATTCGAACAGCCAACAATGGTTATTGTTTACAATGGTCAGCAATCAAATATCCCAATAAACTGTATATTTTATGGTTCCAAAGCATTAGGTGTACAACCTAAAGAATATAAGTTTACAGGTGGTATAGATGCATGTATTCAAATTATTCCACAAATAAGCAATAATGGCCAGGTTAATATGTTAGGTTCTTTAATCTATCTATCGCCTGTAGTTTACAATACCCAATTCACAAGATTATATTTATTTGGGCAAGAAACAGAAAATTTCAAAGTAGCATATTCTGATGAAACTCAAATGCCTCTAGCAATTTATCCAGGAGCAGGGTTAAGGGGTCCATTAAAAATTTGGTCAATTTCATATCCTAATAATCTAGAAGTTCCAGAATATTTCTATGGTAGAGAAGTTTTAGACAAAAGAGTATATGACATTTAAATTAAAGCATAAATAAATGGACTAATAGCTGAACTTTGCCCAAATACTATTAATACGCCTACCAATATTAGCATTATAATTATTGGCAATAGCCACCATTTTTTTCTTATTTTTAAAAAATCCCAAAATTCTAATATTATTGATTTATTGTGTGACATTTTATTTTTTCTTTTACTAGAAGAAAAGCTTCTTTTATAAATTTAATCTTTAGCTATTTTTTCACTATCCCAGGCATCTTTCAAATTATCTTCTCTTTTAATCAAAAATCTGTCCATAACTAAATAATCAATTCCAGTTCCCATCATGCACTTATAAGCATTATAAGGATTGCATACAATAGGTTCTCCCCTAATATTAAAAGAAGTATTAATAAGTATTGGTACTCCAGAAAGCTTTTCAAATTCTTTTATAACGCTATAATATCTTTCATTCTGCTCTTTAGAGATAGTCTGCAATCTTCCAGAACCATCAACATGAGTTACAGAAGGTATTATTTTTCTTTTATCTTTTTTTACAGGATAAACAAATAACATGAACAATTCTTCATCTTGATCAATGTCAAACCATTCATGAACATCCTCTTTAGAAATAACCGGAGCAAAGGGCCGAAAATTTTCCCTGTGCTTTACTTTCAAATTCAAAATATCTTTCATTTTAGGATTAGTAGCATCAGATAATATGCTTCTGTTTCCAAGAGCTCTGGGTCCCCACTCCATTCTTCCTTGGAACCATCCAATAACATTTTCATCTCTAATTAGTTTAGCTGTTTTTTTAGCAATTTCTTCTTCTTTCAAAATCTTATACTTAATTTCATTATCATCCAAAAATTTCTTTATTTCCTCATAAGAATAAGAAGGCCCTAAATAAGCATTATCCATGTAAAATCTTTCTTTGTTGCCTAAAATTACATTATAAATGTAGCAGGCTACTCCAATGCTTGTTCCTGAGTCGCTTGAAGCAGGCTGAATGTAAATATTTTTGAAAGGTGTATTTTTTGTTATCTTTCCATTTGCAACACTATTAAGACCAACACCACCAGCTACGCATAAATTCTTGCATTTGTATTTTTTATAAGCATTATTTAAAATTTTAAAATAAATCTCTTCTGTTATTTTCTGAACAGAAGCAGCCATGTCTTTGTGCTTTTGATTTACTTCTTCTTTTTGAGTTCTAATAGACCCAAATTCTTCAATGAACTTCTTGCTAGGCATTTTTAATTTGTAATGATAATCAAAATAACTCATGTCCATCTTATAACTTCCATCCTCTTTTATATCAATAACTTTCTTTAATTTATCATAATAAGTTGGTTTTCCATATGGTGCTAATCCCATTACTTTATATTCTGAATTATTAACACTCATCCCAATCCATGCAGTTACAGTACTATACAATAAACCAACAGAATCAGGAAAAATAATTTCTTTTTCTAATTTAATCTCATTTCCTTTTCCATATCCATAAGTAGTAGTTGCCCACTCACCTACACCATCAATTGTCATTATAGTTGCTTCATTAAAATTAGATACCAAATAAGAGCTAGCAGCATGAGCAAGATGATGAGGAATAAATAATATATCTCCTTTATATCCTAATTTCTTCTTCATTAAATGAGGTATTCTCAATTTTTCATTTATCCATGATGGAATTGATTTGTAAAAAGACCAGTATGAGAAAGGAAACATTTCCAGATGCTGGCTCAATAATCTTTCAAATTTCAAAAATGGCTTTTCATAAAATCCAACATAATCAAGTTCTTTTACAGTAATTCCAGCTTCTTTCAAGCAGTATTTTATTGCATTTATGGGAAAACCAGCATCATGCTTCTTTCTAGTAAATCTTTCTTCTTCAGCACCAGCTATTATTTTTCCATCTTTTAATAATACAGCACTTGAATCATGGTAAAAGCAACTTACCCCTAGTATATACATTTTTTCTCCTAAAACTGCCTATAATAATCTTCTATCTCTCCTTTCTTTACTTCATTATTTGTCCAATAACTTTTCTTGTTTTCTTTTTTTAAATTCAAAAATCCTTTCTTAAACAATTTAGCAATAATGGAAGTTATTCCCACCCCTATAAAATAAACAGGAAGTAATAAAATAAAATTAACTATATTAATTATTGTCCCAGTTACAACTTTGTGCAATTTTTTTAAAGCCTTTAAAATTCTCATAAATTTCCTTATTCAGAAACCTTTTTATAAATATCTCTTATTTTTAAAACATGGTTCAATACCTTATTCCTGTAATCTGTGCAATTCTAAGCTTTTTAGTAGTTCTATATCTAACTCCCTGGACTATTCGATATTTAAGAAGAATAGACTTAGTTGTAAAAGACCAGAATAAAAAAGATAAACCTCTTATTTCTCAATCAGGAGGTTTAACAGTTCTGGCAGGTGTTTTTGTAGGTTTAAATCTATATATCTTCATAAGAACTTTTGTTTACAATGATACATCCTATTTGCTTTATTTATTTGCAGGCATGTCATCTTTGATTATGATAACTTTAGTTGGTTTCATAGATGATTTATTGGTTCAAAAATCAAAAGAACAAACAGCTGGTTTAAAGCAGTGGCAAAAACCTTTATTGACATTAGCAGCTGCTTTGCCTCTAATGGTAATAAATGCAGGAGACACAATAATGGCTCTTCCTTTTTTTGGAGAAATAAACTTTGGATTATTATATCCTCTTTTACTAATTCCTATAGGCATAGTTGGTGCAGCTAACATGGTTAATATGTTAGCTGGTTTAAATGGCTTAGAAACTGGTTTGGGAATAATAATCACAGGAACATTAGGATTATACTCCTATTTTTATTCAAATACAATGGGTTCATTATTTGCATTAGTTGTTTTCTCTTCATTATTGGCATTTTATATTTATAATAAATATCCAGCAAAAATATTTCCAGGAGATTCTTTAACTTACCTGATTGGTGGTTCAATAGCAATAATAGCTATTCTTGGTAATATTGAAAAAGCAGCAATAATAATCTCAATACCTTTCTTTATTGAATTTATATTAAAAGCAAGAAGTAAATTCAGAGCAAAAAGCTATGGTTATGAAAAAAATGGAAAAATTTGTTCTTATCATGAAAATAAAATTTATTCTATCACTCATTTTTTTACAAGAACAGGTAAATTTACAGAGAGACAAGTCGTCTACTTCACCTATTTAATACAAATATTCTTCGCATTATTAATATGGCTAATTTAAAAAAATTAAAAAATAAGGTACTTTCAAGCAAGTTCATAAAAGACAACTTTATTTTGTTGATTGGAACAGCAATAGTTAATATTCTAGGATTTTTGTATCATTTTTATGTAGGTAGAACATTAGGTCCAGAAGCATATGGTATTTTAGGCGCAATCTTGTCTTTATTATACGTTATTTCAATAATTCTTAATACAATTCAAACTTCATTGACAAAATTTTTCTCTCATTTGAATGCAACAAATCAGCCTAAAAAAATAAATTATCTTCTTGTAAAATCAAACAAAAAATTGTTTATTTATGGAATTTTAATAACATTAATCTTTCTTGCTCTCTCTCCATTAATAGCATCTTTCTTAAAAATTAGTACAAAACCTGTTTTTGTACTAGCATTGCTTATTCCTTTTTCATTAACATTGCCAATAATAAGAGCATTTCTGCAGGGATTGCAGAAGTTTAAAGGTTTAAGCATGAACTTGATTTTAGAAGGAATTTCAAAATTTTCATTAGGTGTTTTATTTGTTGCAATTGGTTGGCAGGTTAGTGGAGCTGTTTTGGCAATTGTTCTTTCTTTTATTATCCCTTATGCTTTTGGTTTATTTCAATCAAGATCATTTTTCAAAAAAGAGAAAGAAAAAGTAAACAGTCGGGAAATTTACAAGGGAACACTTCCAGTATTTATAACTTTATTATTAATAACTTTAATATATTCAATCGATACTTTATTAGTAAAACATTTCTTTTCAGACCTGGAAGCAGGTTATTATTCATCAGTCTCATTAATAGGAAAAATACTTTTCTTTGGTTCATTATCCATAAGCCAGGTGATGTTTCCAAAATTAGTTGAATTAAAATCAAGAAATCAGGTTCCAAAGCAATTATTCTACAAATCTTTAGCCTTAATTAGTTCTATATTATTTTTTGCTTTAATTATTTACTTCTTACTTCCAAAATTAATCATAAAAGTTCTGTTTGGAAATCTATTCTTACCGGCTTCTAATTTAATTGCTCCTTTTGGATTATTTATGGCATTAATTTCATTGATTTACTTAACTTCACTATATCATTTATCAGTTAACAATCATGGTTTTATTTATGTTTTATTCTCAGCTTTATTCATAGAATCAGTTTTAATTTATTTTATTCATACTTCCCTATTGCAAATAGTCCTAACAATAAGCATTATAACATTTATTGTTTTTGTAATTTTATTGCTAATGGCAATTTTTGAAAAAAATGAAACTCTCAATAATAATTCCAGCATACAATGAAGAAGAAAGAATAGAAAAAACATTAAATTCTTATTTCTCTTTTTTTAATAAAAAGTTCTCTATAAAAGAATATGAAATTATAGTAATTCCAAATAATTGCTCTGATTCTACAGTCAATATTCTAAAAAAATTAGGAAAGAAACATGAAAATTTAGTCTTTAAAGAATTCAAGAAAAAAATAGGAAAAGCAGGAGCATTAATAGAAGGTTTTAAACTAGCAGAAGGCAATTTAATTGGATTTGTAGATGCAGATAATAGTGCTCCTCCAGAATCTTTTTTTAGGTTACTTAATAATATCAATAATAATGATGGCGTAATAGGTTCACGTTGGATTAAAGGCGCTGAGATTGAATTAGAGCAGCCATTAGCAAGGAGAATTTTAAGTAGAATATTTAATTTACTGGTTAGAATAATTATGGGTCTTCATTATCATGATACTCAATGTGGCTGTAAATTATTCAAAAAAGAAGCAATAAAATCAATTTTGCCAAATTTAGAGTATACCAAATGGTCCTTTGATATAGAGTTGTTATACCAAATGAAGCGAATTAATGCTAAAATTAAAGAAATTCCTATAAAATGGGCAGATGATTCAAGAACTCATTTAAATATAGCAAAAGCTCCAATGCAAATGTTTATAGCTTTAATAAAATTGAGAATCTTATATTCACCACTTAAGTTTATAATGAAAAAGTAAAATGGAAAAATTAAAAGAATTATTGTCTAAAAGAAAGAATTTAGTACTCTTAACTATAATATTTATTATTGGTTTAACATTAAGAATAATAAATGCAGTTAATCTGGATGTTCTTCCTGATAATCTTCTTATGGTCTTACCAGCAATAAATTTTATTTCCTCTGGTTTATTAGAAGTTTTTCACCAGTCAACAGGATTATGGTATTATACTACTGACTTTTTTTATAAAATATTTGGTGTTGGGCAGTTAGGTTCAAGAATGCCTGCTTTATTGTTTGGTTCTTTTTCAATAATCATAATTTTCCTTATTGTTAAACGTCTTTTTAATTCAAATAAAGCAGCCCTTTTTGCAGCATTGCTTTTAGCAACAGATCCTTTCCACATAACTGAAACAGTAGCTGAAATGGATGCTTTTATTACATTTTTTTTATTATTTAGTCTTTATTTTTTAATAGAGTTTTTTCATGAAAAAAAATCTTATTATTTAATATTAAGTTTTGCATTACTTGGAATGTCAATGATGTCAAAAATCTATACTGTTTTATTTATTATTCCTTATGCAATAATTCTTTTAAGCTATTATTGGATTTATGAAAAAGAAGTATTTTCTAAGAAAAATACAAAATTATTCTTTATTCTCGGTTTAACACTGCTTGTTTTTTTATTTCCTATGATTGTTCACAATTATTTATTATACCAGGATAAAGGCATAGTTGACCTGCAATTCACAAGAGTTTTTGGCATTGGAAGTGATATTTCTAAACCTTATTATGAATGGACAACTCAGTTTGATAAGCAATTTTCATTAATAGGCTCTTTTTTTGGACAAGAATCATTTTTTAATGCTGTTATTGCAATATTAAAAATATCTCCTCTTATTTTTATTTTAGGCTTAATTGGTATGATCTTTTTATATATAGATAATAAAAAAACAATATTTTACCCAATTGTTCTTTTATTTATTCCTTTGATCTATATCGCTTCTGTTATTTTCCTACCAAAACATTTCTTGTTTTTTAATACAATTATGATTATTCCAGCTTCTTATTTGATTGAAAAAATAATTATTAAATTTAATCAAATAGAAAAAAAGATAATTTTCAGTTTAATTATATTAATTATTGTTTTACATGCTCTTCTTTTGATTCAACATCCATTTTATCTTTCAAAAGCACCAATAAATCAAATAATGGAAGATACTAATCAATTTGAAAAAGATTCAGTTATAATAGTTGATCCAAGATTATATACTGGACAAATGCATTGGATTTTTTATAATCAAAATTACATATCTGTCTTGGATTTCATGGAACTTGTTAATAAACAGCAAAATCTGACAGAACAAGATGTAATCAAAATAAAAATTTATTTTGTAGAATGCGCTGCTACTGATTGTGGCTGGGGTACTATCAAAGATAATCAGCAATTAAACCTTTCTATGCAAAGTTTTTTCTCAGATATTAGCTCAGATTTCAAGTTAAAAGAAACAATAAATTCTTCAAGATACTATTATGGCAACAAAGAAGAATATTTTAAACTTTATGAAGGTAACTTGGTTTTACCCAAAAGTATTTTTAATTATATTACAGCAAACAAAGCTTATTGGCTATATCCCATAGGTTATGAAAATCCATACTATGAAAGATTTGATAAATTTGCATTAAAAAGTGATTTTGATACTTTTTTATATAGTCTTGCTAAACTTATTCTATTATTTTCATTAATTTTAGAATTTTTATTTATTATTTATAGCATAATTCTTTTAAAGAGGCTAAATTAGACTATTTAATTAATAAAAGGATAAAAAAATGAAAATAGCATTGATTAATGTAATGAATAAAAGTAAAAATTTTGCAATGAATAAAGACCTAAATGGTGGTTTTGGGACTGCAGATGATTATGGTTATTCATTTACATCCAAAATTTTAAGATTTATCAAAAAAAATTCAATTAAATTACCAGTTATAGAAATAGCTTATTTACAGGAGATTTTTAAAGAAAAAGGCTATGAAGTAAGTTATTTTGAAGGTAAATTGCCTGAAACATATTTTGATTTGATTTTAATCTATGGTACTATTGTTGATTACAAAAACGAAAATAAAGTCTGTCAGGTCTTAAAAAAAACATTTCCTAAATCAAAAATTGGATTTTTTGGCCCATTTGTAAAAATAAAGCCTGATTTGTTCAAATCAGGAGATTTCAACATTTGTGGGGAATCAGAGTATTTTTTTATATACAAATTTAAAAGTGAAAATCAATTGCAGGGTCATATAACTGTTTCTGAAAAAATAGATTTAGATGATCTTCCTTTACCTTCTTTTGATAATTTTCCAATAAACAGTTATAGTTATTTTCCAGCAATAAAACAAAAACCATTCTTAGTTTTACAAGCAAGTCGAGGCTGCCCTTATAGTTGTAGATTTTATTGTACTTATGGCGAATATCAAGGTTCTAAAGTAAGATTAAGATCTGTTAAAAAGATTGTAAAGGACATAGTTTATTTGCAAAAAAAGTATAATATAAAAGGAATCCAATTTAGAGATCCAACATTTGGATTAATTCCTAATTTTATTGAAGATTTTTGTAAAGAATTAAAAGAAACATATGTAAACATTAAATGGGGCATGGAAACAAGATTAGACTTGCTAAACGAAGAAAAAATTAAAAAAATGTTTGAAGTTGGCTTAAGAAATATCAATGTAGGCATTGAAACCAACGATATTAATATAGCAAAAAAAAATAAACGACTTTTAATACAAAAAAATCATCAGGAGAATATCATAAAATTTTGTGAAAAAATTGGTGTAAAAATTTCAGCATTTTATATTTTAGGATATGAAGGCGATACTGAGGAAACAGTAAAAAATACTATAAATTATGCAAAAAAATTAAACACCTTAATAGCTAGATTTTCAGTTTCAACACCATATCCTGGAACTGGTTTTTTTAATCAATTGGAAAAAGAAAACAGAATATTAACTTATGATTTTGAGAAATATACACAGTTTAATTTAGTTTACAGACATAACAATTTCTCTCCAAAACAAGTGCAAAAATTACTGGATAAAGCATATAGAAATTATTATTTTAGAATCTCATACTTATTCAAATTTTTAAAATGGCAAATAAGAGAATTTTGGTTATAGGTGGTTCCGGTTATATCGGAAAGGAAATTGTTAAAGAATTAATTAGTAAAAACTATAATGTAACAATATTATCAAGATCAGTTAAAAAAGATGTTATTTCTTGCAATATTTTAAACAAAGAAGAGTTAATAAAAAAAATCAAAGGCTTTGATTTAATTATCTATCTAGCTGCAGTAATAAGAACAATAAAAAAATCAAAATATAATCAAAATATTATAGGTCTAAGTAATACCTTAGAATCCATGAAATTAAATAAAATAACAAATATAATTTATTTTTCAACTCAGAATGTTTATCTTAAAAAAACAGGGCCTTATGGTAACTCAAAAAAATTATGTGAAAAACTTTTGGTTAATAGTAATTTAAATTACATTATTTTAAGACCTAACTATGTATATGGTATTGATAAGGAAAATGACTTTTACAAATTAAGCATAATAATAAAAAATATGCATATTTGCCCAATATATGGCAGGGGAAATACAAATATTCAACCAGTTAATAAACAGGATATTGCTAAAACAGTTGTTTTTCTTGTTGAACATTTCAAAGCAAAATCAACATTTGATTTATCTGGTAAAACAACAATTTCATTAAATGAAATAAGCAATTATTTGGCTGAAAAAAGCAATTCTTGGTGCATTAAAGTACACATTCCTATGTTTTTGTTGAAATTCTTTAAGATAATCTTGCCCTTTGATGTAGATGGTTTAGATATTGATAGGATAAGCATTTTAAAAAATAATCCTTGTAAAATCTCTTCTGATCTGAAGAAAGATTTAAATAATATTCTAAAACTATAAATTTACTACGGAGAAATTATGAATAAAAAATTAAAAATATTATTAATCAAGCCATTTTCAGTTACTGATGAAATTCAGCCACCTTTAGGTTTGGGTTACTTGGCAACAGCAGTCAGAGATAAGCACGATGTAACCATAATTGATGGTATAAAAGAAAAATTAACATTGCAGAAATTTAAAGATGAGCTTGAAAAAGAAAATTATGATGTTATAGGCATTCAATGCTATACTTTTGATAAGCATACTGTAAAAGAGATGATAAATCTTTCAAGAATTATTAATAAGGATATAATTATTATTGTTGGAGGTCCAGAACCCTCTTCTAATATAAAAGACATTTTTAATTATTTGCATGCAGATTTTGGATTCAAAGGAGAAGCAGAAATTGGATTTCCTGCCTTAATGGACAATATTTCAGGTAAGAAAATAAAATTAGAGCAAATTCCCTCTTTAATTTGGAAAGATAAATCCAAAATAAAGGTTAATCAACAAAGGTTCATAGAAAATTTAGATGAATTAAAGAATCCAAGTTGGGATCTTCTTAAACCAGATACATATCCCCAAGCACCGCACGGCGCATTCTTTAAAAGAATGCCTACAGCACCTGTTTTTGCAACTCGCGGTTGTCCTTATCACTGTACTTTCTGTGCTGGATTTTTAATATCAGGAAGGAGAATAAGATACAGGTCTGTTAAAAATTTTGTAGATGAAATAGAATTATTGCACAAGCAATATGGTATAAATGAAATTCATATTGAAGATGATAACTTTTCATTAAAAAGAGAATTTGTTATTGATTTTTGTAATGAATTAATAAAAAGAAGATTAGACATTACCTGGGCTTGCCCAAATGGCATTCGTTTAGACTCGTTAGACTTAGAACTTGTAAAATTAATGAAAAAGACAGGATTGTATACAGTTAGCGTAGGCATCGAGTCTGGTTCTGATAGAATCCTTAAAATCATGAAAAAGAGTCTGTCCAAAGAAATTATCCGAGAAAAATTAAATATGCTGGATAAGGCAGGCTTGGATACAGTAGGTTTTTTTATTTTAGGTTATCCAGATGAAACAATAAAAGATATTGATGAAACAATAGGCTTTGCTTGCTCACTTCCTCTAAAAAGGGCAAGCTTCATGACCTTCAAGCCGTTTCCAGGAACAGAAGCTAGTTCAAGAATCATGGAAGAATTAAAAAATAAAGACCTAAAATGGGAAAATTTTGCCCTAAATACCGTTGCTTATTCTCCAAGAGGAATTACACTTAAGCAATTAAAATTTCTCAGAAGAAAGGCACTAATAAAATTTTACTTTAGGCCTAAAATTGTTATTGATTTTATAAGTTCTATAAATTCATTTAATCATGCAAAATATGTTTTTAAAAGAGTTTTTAGGTGGTTACTAAACTAATTATGTTAAAATGAAACTATCAATCATAATACCCATTTATAATGAGAAAGAAACAATTGAAGAGATAATCTCAAGAATAGAAAAAATTGAATTAAAGAATATAAAAAAAGAGATAATCCTCATAGATGATTTTTCTAAGGATGGTACAAGAGAATTATTAAAAAAGTATACTAAGAAATATATTGTTCTATTTCATCCAAAAAATAAAGGTAAGGGTTCAGCAATTAAAACAGGTCTTAAAGAAGCAACAGGAGATATTATTTTAATACAAGATGCAGATTTGGAATATTCACCAGAAGATTATCCTTCTCTATTAAAACCAATATTGTCTAATGAAACATCTGTTGTTTATGGTTCTAGGTTTATGGGTTTTAATCTAACTAGCAAATTTAAAACAAAGTCAACAATCCTTCCTTTGCACTTTATTGGAAATAAATTCTTAAGTTTTATTACTCAGTTGCTGTTTTTTTCAAAAATAACAGATATGGAAACAGGCTATAAAGTTTTTAAGAAAGAAGCATTAAACAATATTAAATTAAAAGCAACAAGATTTGATTTTGAGCCGGAAATAACTGCTAAATTTCTAAAAAAAGGCATGAAAATAAAAGAAGTCCCAATAACTTATAGCCCTAGAAAATTTGATGAAGGCAAAAAGATTACTTGGAAAGACGGAATGAAAGCTTTATATTACTTGTTAAAGTATCGTTTTTTAGACTAAAATGAATTTAAGCATAGTAATACCTTCTTTTAACAGAAAAGATGATTTAGAGAGGTGCATTAATAGCATTTTATCTCAAAATTATGAAGATTATGAAATAATCATAGTAGATAATGGAAGCAAAGATGGTACAAGAGAATTTTTAAAAAATTTAAAACAAAAATTAAATTCAAGGCTAAAACTTATTTTAAATAGTTCCAATATTGGTGCAAGTGAAGCAAGAAACCAAGCATTAAGGATTATAACGTCAAAATATGTTTTATTTCTAGATTCAGATGCAGAACTTAAATCAGAAAATACATTGCAATTAATGTTAAATCTAATGGAATCAAATGAAAGAAAAAAAATTGGACAGCTAGGTGGAGAAATAATTAATGGAAAAATCAGGCTGGGCAATAGTGAAAGAAATGGAGATGGTTTATTCTCCTGGTTTGACAGTTTAAAAATGAAAGAAACAGATTATGTTCCTACTTCTAATTGTATTATGCCTTTATCTTTGTTAAAAGAACTGGGTGGTTTTGACCCATATTACATTTATGGATATGAAGACAATGATCTTGGATGGAGAGTAAGAAAAAAGGGTTTAAAATGCATTATGGATGATAAAATTGCAGCTTATCATCATGTTTCAAACACAGGCAGAACTTCTAATTTTTTCCTCTTTCACAAAAATCGTATCAGATTTCTAATAAAAAAAGAAAAATTCTATTTCCTGATTTTCCTTCCCTTAATTGATATTTATTATGCATTTAAATTGCTTCCAGCAAGAATAAAGGAATTTTCACAAAAACCATTGGAAAAAGTCGCTTGGCTTGATAAAAGTCAAAAAAAGAAAGATTGTGGAAAAATAAAAAAAATATTGATTTTGGTAATTTATTCTTATAGAAACTTACTTAAAGCCTATTGGTGGAATTTAATGCATCTGGCTGAAACATTAAGAATAAGAAGAGAAAATCCAGATTTTATAAAAAATGAAATCTAACTTAAGAGAAAAGGCGTATAAAATAATAAAGAATCTGCCTAGTCCTCTGAAGAATCTTTCTTTAGAATTAGTTTATTATTCAGTTCTAAAAGAAAAAAATAGCGCAAAAACACCCATTATTATTAACTTGTTTTTAACAGACAATTGTAATTTAAAATGCAGTCATTGCTTTTATGCAGGTCATTTAAACAAAGAAGAAAAAACCTCTTTAGAAGACATAAAAAAATTAGTCCAAAGTTTAAAAAATCCATTAATTTCAGTTGTTTTGACAGGCGGAGAAACATTTCTCAGAAAAGACATAGTTGAAATCTGCATTTTATTAGATAAGGCAAGAACAAAAAAAATAATTTTAGCTACAAATGGGACATTGCCCGATATAATTTTCCAAAAAGTAAAGGAAATTCTAAATAAAACAAATTTAGATGTAGCTGTTCAAATATCTTTGGACGGCCCAGAAGAAGTTCATGATAAAATAAGAGGTGTAAAAGGTACGTATAAAAAGGCTATAGAAACACTGAATAAATTGAAGCAAATAAAAAATCCAAAATTAAGTTTAAGCATTTCCACAACTGTTTCTAAGAAAAATTATCCATATATTGAATCTTTTATAGAAGAAACAAAAAAACTAAACGTTTTTCATGGAATCCAGTTTGTCCGAAGCGCAAGCCAGCATGTTTTCAATATCGATAAGAATATTCTAAGTGATTTTGATAGCTCTGATAATGTTTTATCAAAAGAAGAAATGCTTAAACTACAAGAATTAGTCAAGAAGATGGATAAAGGAGATTCTCATTTATTATCAAAATCAATAGAATTAGTCAATGATTATTTTATCAGGGTTTTAGATGAGAAAAAAAGATTCATGAACTGCACAGCAGGTTATGTTGATGCAATAGTTTACCCTAGTGGTGATGTCAGCATTTGCGAGTTTACAAAACCTTTTGCTAATTTAAATGATTTTGGATGGGATTTTCATAAATTATGGACAAGCGACAAAGCAAATGAAATAAGAAATAAAACAAAATCATGTGTTTGTACTCATCAATGTAATTTATTAAATTCATTAAGATATGATAAAGAAAGTATAAAACGATTGTTTGAAAAATAAAAATATTCTTAGTATAAATCTCTATTTAATGTTCTCCTTTCTTTTAAATTTAGGCATTACAATATATTTTAAATTATAAAATACATGCAAAAAAATCTCTCCAAAACAAGCAACAGGATGAAAAGACCACGCTAAGCAAGGTTTTTTGATAAAACCTTTAATCGTATCATAAAAAACAGGTAAAATCAGTCCAATATAAATCATTTTTTTAATAATATTCTTTTTTGTCAGACCATAATTGTACTTCATAGTTACTTCTTTGTCTAATCTTCGTTTAATTCTTCTTATTTTATTTGGGAAAAATTTTGGTTGATTGTGAACAATGCCTATTCTGACTTTTGCAAAGCAATTATGCCCATTATTGACAAGATCAAAAA
Organism: Candidatus Woesearchaeota archaeon; assembly: GCA_018303025.1. Classification (GTDB taxonomy): domain Archaea; phylum Nanobdellota; class Nanobdellia; order SCGC-AAA011-G17; family GW2011-AR20; genus JAGVYZ01. The sequence goes on along the minus strand of JAGVYZ010000014.1, from coordinate 56,626 downwards.
CAAAGTCAGGATGAATAAAGCTTTCTCTTATCAACATTTTTGCTAAATATTTTCTCACTAAAAAACCATTTGAACCCATTGCAGGAACTTTGTTTTTGTTTTTTAATCTTATTTTTAAAAAATTACCCTTATCTTCAAAAGAATAAGGATAATCTGTCCAGTCTGATTTCAGATAACACCATCTAGAATAAAATCCAAGATACATAACTAGCGGGTCATCTCCTCCTATTAATGCCTGATATTTGACTCTAATCTTGTCATTTTTTCTGTAAAAAAAGTATAATGTATCCGCAAAAGCGATTTCTTTATCTTCAAAAGGCTCTATCATTCTAGTTAGCCAGTCTTTTTCTTTAAGAACATTATCTGCATCAATGAAGGTAATTATCTCTCCTTTTGCTTTTTTTATTCCAAGAATTCTTGCTGCTTCTTCGTTTCTTTTTGGATTTTTTAAAAATACTACTGGAAATTTTTTAGAAATTTCTATGGTTTTATCAGAACTGCCTCCGTCAATGAAAAGCACTTCAAATTCTTTCTCTTCAAAATCCTGCATAAATATACTTTTAAGGCATTCTTCAATTGTTTTTTCATTATTATAAGTGGGAAGAATTATGCTAATTTTCATATTTTTGCCCCTATTTTTAACTTTTCAGAAGGATTTAAAGTTTGTTTTGTCGGACCATTTCTAAAAGAAAATAGGCCTCTTAAAAATCCGATTCCATAAGAGAGATGAGTTAAAAGCATCAAGAACACTACGGGTATAAAAAAACTTATTTTTTTTGTTCTTATTCCAGCTATTATGAGATAAATAAAATATAATAAAATAGATATGCAATAAACACCAGCAAAATATCTATTTGTCAAAGAAATTAATCCTCCGGCTGTAAGCCAGATTACAAATGCAGAAGGTATAAAAAATAATGGATTAAATGCCTGATTTAAATGTTTTTTTATAAAAAAACCCCTCCACATCCCCCAAAAGAAAGTTTGTTTAAGGTGTTGCTTTAAAGTTTTTCTTGGATGATGATAAACAATTAATTCAGGATTATATATCATTTTTTTCCCTATCTTTGAAAGGGAATGGCATAAGAGTGTGTCTTCTACACCCCAGTATTTTGAATCAAAACCCCCAATTTTCATAAATTCATTCTTTCTTACAAAAAAATTACAGGTAGGCCAATCATCAATTTCTTGCTTCTTGCCTTTTTTGTACCTAATGCCTGTTTTTTCAGAGCTTAAGTCATATACCTTGCTTGAGATTTTTTGAAAAAAAGTTGCATTTTTTGGCACAAGTCCAGGTCCACCAATTGCAATAATTTCTTTATCCTGAAAATTTTTGAAAGCAATTTGCAGCCAATCTTTTTCAGGATAAGCATCATCATCAATAAAAGCAAGAATTTCGCCTTTTGCATATTTTGCTCCCAAATTTCTTTTTTCAGCAGGCGGAATTCTTCCAACTTTAATTATTTTGGTTTTGTAGAATTTCTTTTCTTCATCTGCTTCTGATACAATAATTATTTCAAAATCTTTGTATGATTGCTCTTTAAAATAAGGAATAGCCTCATAGGTATATTCACATATCTTTCTTACAGGGATTATAACAGAAAATTTCATTTTTTAAAATATTCCTTATAGTATTTATAAACTTTTAGTCTGTTTAGTTATATATTCTGGAAATTTAATTAAGAATATTTAACTTCATAAACAATTAAAGCAGGCTGGTTCTCATTCATCATGTAACCCTGCACAGTTATGAATCTATTTTGATTTTCTTGCAAATAATTAAACACCCAGGCAGGATGACCTTCAAATGCAGATGCAACAACATATTTTGGCTTATATTTAACTAAATCTTCTTCAAATGCAGAAGCATTGGAATTAAATTTTATAATTTGCCTTTCAGCATAATAAGTATACTGTGTAGATGATTGTGTAATCACGATATCACCTGGATTTGTTCTTTCTTTAACCCATAATGCAGAATCTTTTACAGGCCCATAGCTCGTTACCTTACTTTGAATTACATTATCAGCAGTAACAAAGTTTACAAAGAAAAATCCAAACAAAACAATTATAACAAGGGCTTTTTTCAAGTTAACATTTTTAATCTCTTCCCTAATATAAAAAACAACTTGCGCTATTAAAGCAAACAAAGCAAAAGCAAGAGGCATTAGCCATCTGTCTTCTACATCTTTGATTAAAAATACAAAAAAAGCCATATAGGATATAATCCACAATAGTAAAAACAAGTTTTCTTTATCTTTAAACTCTTTGCCTTTCTTTATCAAAGTATCAATTTTAATAAAAATCAGGCTTAATGTAAAAATAAAACCTATAAAAAATAGCAAAAATGCCATAACTGAAAAAAATCCGTTAAGACTTGTAATATTCCAATTTCCAGGAGATATTCCAAATAACCATGGAAAAATATCTGTTAGTACATGCCATCCAATTTCACTATATTTGCCTTCTGTTCCGCTGGTTATATGAGAACCTGATAAAAAAGCAGTTGCATTATTGAAAGTATAATGGCTCCAAACTAAGTAAGGCATTAATAATAAAATTCCTAGAATAACCGCTATCCATAATTTTTTTTCTTTTAAAAAATCAAGTTTGTAAATCAATAGCAAGAATATTAAAATTACAAATCCCATTAAAGCAGAAACCAGTCTTATCATAAAAGAAGATACAATCAAAATTCCAATCAACCATAAATACTTTTTCTCTTCATTTTTAACATATTTCCATAAAATTAAAATAGCAGTATAAATAAGTAGCATAGCTAAAATATCAGTATGTATCCTTGTCGTATTAAACAAGATAATCCATGAACAAGAAGTTAAAAATGCAATAAATAATCCTATTTTCTTGTCAAACATTTCTTTTCCTAATAAATATGAAACATAAACCAAAGCAAGTGATGGCAAAAATACAAGCAACAATCTTACCATAAATTCACTTTTAGCAAATATCCACATTACAATTCCTTCTAATAATGGGAATAATATTGGTCTTTGGCTATTAAATTCATAAGGAATATTAAAGAACAAGCTTTTAGCCATGGACATATATTCTGCTTCATCCCACCATAATGGCTGTTGAAAAGTTTTCATGAAATAAAATAATCTTATTAAAAAAGCAAAAATCAAAATTAAAGCCAAGTATCTATTTTCTTTATCTTTGAAAAATTCTCTTGTTTTTTCTTCAAATGTCATAAATAACTAAAAATATTCTAATTTAAAATGCTTTTTATTTAGTACTTTCAACTCTTTCCCAGCCATCACTATAAGTTTTCTTCTTAAACTTAGTATCAACAAAAACTAACATCCACATATAAAATCTAATAAAAAATAAATTTAAGGTCCAAAAGAACTCTTTTATAGTTCTAGGATAACTCAAAGCCCAAAATACGCCATATAACACTTCATTTGTAAAAGATTTAACTCTTGGAAAATCAGGAGCATAATGTTGTAATGTTTCATGAGCTTTAGAAGTCCTTGCCTTTTGTTTTAACCAATCTTTTAAATTAGTTGGATTTTTTATGTAAACTTTAGCATCCTCACAATAACCTATATTATATCCCTTTTTCCAGAAAACATAAGGAATATAAGAATCTTCAGCAACATCTAATGGAATTTTATCAACAATTTTGTTTCTAAAAGCAAACAAATAACCAGTGCATTCTAAAAATTTTCCTTTTGTAAATAGTTTCTTTCTTATATTATGTGCACCAGCATCTAACAATAAATGAGACCAATATCCAAACATATTTTTTTTATTATCATCAGAAACCGGTCTTCCTGAAACAACTCCTATTTTTTCATCTTCAAATATTTTTAATATTCCATTAATTGAATTTTCACCTAAGAAAACATCTCCATCAGTAAAAACTAAGATATCACTTTTTAATTTTTTAAATAATAAGTTCAAGGCAAAACTTTTTCCTTTCCCAGGATCTTTAAAAATAGTAACTTTTTTATATTTTTTAGCAACATCTAATGTTTCATCATCAGGAGCAGCAACAATTAATTCATAATCATCATTTATCTTCTGATTTAGAATTGCTTCTATTGCTTTTCCTATTGTTTTAGGTTCTTTAAATGAGGTTATTACAATTGATATCATTTATTCCCCTAATCTTAATTTTCTTTCTAAAGTGGACCATTTAAACTTATTTGGATCTTCTCCTTTGGCTTCATGTTCATCAAATGTTCTTAATACCTGTTCATCTGAAACAAATGCATAAGCTTCATCAATAGCATCAGCAGGATAAACTGGTTTTCCTTTATATATTAATGAGCTTAAGAATGATCTTGGTACTCTGTCGGTTAAAAATCTAGAATTTCGTTTTGTTCTTACAAATTTTCCATCCCTAAAAGAATGAACTTCTTCTTCTATTTCATCTCCAAATGTTTTTCCCTGCAACTGTTCTAAATCAATAATACATATGTCTCTTCCAATTACCTTTCCATCTGGAAATGTTTCTCCATCAATTAATCTTAAATCAGAGATGGGAGCATAAACGGCCATTTCTTTTATAAAATTAAAACCAGTTTCAGGTGTCCAACTAATTGCCCCATAATCAAATAACATGCATTTTTTTTCAGGTCCATAAAAAATTTCGAGCGTATCTTTTCCATTTTCAAAATTTATCTTTGTTCTTTTACTTCCTCGAATCTTTAAACCAGTTTGTTCTACTATTCTTTTTGCAACATTTTTTATTATATAATCGTATATAGGACTCTTTGGCAAGACTAATCTTCCATCTTCTGTTAAAAAGATTCCTTCTTCCCAACTTTCTCTATATAAATGTCTATTTGTAAACCACTCTCCAGAATTACTGGGAAATCCATTTCTCGGAACCCTAAATCCAGGATCTCTTGGTGCACTTTCATCTTTTTGAGAAAAAGATACATATTTTCTTTCTCCATTTTCATAAAAAACAGAAATTGAACCAGCAGAATGTGTTACAACAGGTGTTTCATTTCCAGAGATTTCTACACTTCCTGTTCTTCTCAATTCCTCTATTTTTTTAAGCCAAACATGAGGATTTGGTTTTATTTCTTTTGTACTAACTTCTGGTTTGCCAGGCAAATATAATGAAAAAGTTCTTCCTTCTTTTCCTTGTTCAATTGTTAATTTCTCTCCAAAACCTAAATATATCTCTGACATTTTATTCTCCTATCGCCTCTAAGAATTTTTTAACATTAATATTTTCACTTGCTTTTTTATATAATTCAGGATTTCCTATTTCAATATAGACTCCATTTTCATAAAACGCTTTAATTTTTTTATTATTTTCAAATAATTTTGGAAATAAAGTTGGTTCTAAAGCATATTTTCCTTCTTCAGGTAATTCCTTTAAAACTTCAGGTTCAAATATAAATAATCCAGAATTACAATATAACTCATTAGAATTTTTCATATGCTCCTTATGTTTTTCACTATTTCTTTGTAAAATTTCTAAAACATTAAATTTATCATCAAATTTAATCAATTCCTGATGTTCTGGGTTTTTAGCTTCAGTTAAATTAATAGTAGCAATGCTTTTCTCATTCTCATGTTTTTCAATTGCTTTTTTCAAATCACAATCGATTAAACAATCACCATTAATTAAAACAAAAGTTTCATCTAAATATTTTTCAGCTAATTTTAATGCTCCCCCAGTTCCTTTAGGTTCATCTTCATGAGAATATTTAATGGAAACATTAAACTTTTCTCCATTTCCAAAATAATCTTCAATAAATTCTTTTTTATATCCAGTGCATAAAACAACTTCATTAACTCCATTTTGTTTAAGCCAATTGATAGTATGTTCTAGTAATGGTTTTTCATTCAAAGAAGCCATAACTTTTGGAATTTCTCCACTAATATTTCCAAATCTTTCTCCTTTTCCTCCAGCTAAAATAACAGCCTTTACCATACTTGCACTCCTTCATTGTCCATGTTAAAATCAACTATCTTAGCACCAGATTGTTCTATTGCATTTCTAACATTGTGTTCTCTTCCTTCTCTGCAAAAGAAAATCATATGGCCTCCTCTTCCAGCACCCATGTTTCTTGAACCTATTGCACCATGTTTGCTTGCAATATCTCTAAGTGCCTCAATTTTCTGAGTAGTTATGTTGGGATTAAGCTCAACTTTTTTCTCCCATGAGTTTGAAAGTAATTTTCCAAATTCTTCAAATTTTTCTTCTTTCAAATAATCATGCATTAAATAAGTGTTCTTCTTTAAATAATCAAGAAGCTCTATTTTATCTCTTTTTGAATAACTATCCTGCTGTGATTTTAAAATATTTCCTGATGGTTCTCTTTTTCCAATAAAAGCAAGAACAAGTCTTTTTTGAAGTTCCATAACTGTTTCTTTTTTGATATTTACTTGTTTTACTATTACATTGTCATTTCCTTTAAACTCCATTAAATTAAAGCCGCCAAAGCTTGCAGCATATTGGTCTTGCCTGCCACCTACATTTTTCAAATCATTAGTTTCAATTTGAAAAGCAAGTTCAGCAATTTGTTTATTGTTTAGCTTATTTTTGTTTAAATAATTAAAAAGACTAATAATTGAAACAGCAGTAGAAGCTGAGTTTCCTAATCCTGAATTAGGCATTATATCTCCTCTTAAGAAAATTTCAAATCCATATTCTGGATAAAATTTTTTAATGATTGCCTTGATTAAGTCAAGATTGTCCAAATTGTTTCCAGCATCAAGATGGCTTATATGGTCTACAGTAATAGTCTTGTTATAATCAGCAGAAGTAATCTCTATTTTGTTCTCTTCATTTGTTCTTAAGGTAGTATATGCATATTTTGAAATAGCTGTATTTAACACAGCACCGCCATATTCTTCAGTATAAGGGGAAATGTCTGTTCCTCCTCCTCCAAAATATATCCTTACTGGTGCCCTGCTCTTAATTATCATGGTATGAACTGTTCATACCATTAGCTATTTAAACCTTATTATCTTGTAAAATATATGAAAAAAGAGAAAATAGCAATCTCCCTGGATTCTAATCTATTGCAGGTTATAGATTCTTATGTTGATAATGATTTCATACGTTCAAGATCACAGGCAATTGAATCCTTATTAAACGAATCAATCAAAAACAGGCCTTTGTTGGATGCAGTGATGCTTATTCATGAAAATTCATTAGACTTGTTAAATAAAAACTTAAATGGTTTAATTTTAATGCAGCATCATTTAAATTTTTTAGAAAAAAATGGTGTAAAAAAGCTATACCTAATAACTAAAGAAAATCCAAAAATTAAGGAAATTATCTCAAAAATTAATCACAAAATTTTAATAGAACTTGTTTATGAAAAAGAGCATAAAGGCAATGCATTAGCCTTATCAAAATTAAAGGAAAAAATTAAGGGAAATTTTCTTGTTTTTAATGGAGACACATTAAATAATTTTAATCTTAAAAATATGTTGAATGAATTTTTGAAAAATAACAAAATTATGTATATGGGATTAATTAATAGTTCTTCTCCAAGTAAATATGGTTCAGTTGTTTTGGATGGAAATTTAGTGATAAACTTCAAGGAAAAAAAGAAAACTAACTCATATATAATAAACGCAGGTGTATATTTATTTAGAGAAGAAATCTTCAGTTATTTGAATCAAGACATAAAAAGCCTAGAAAAAGATTTATTTCCAATTCTTGCAAAGAATCATGAAATAATTGGATTTTTCACATTTGGAGAATATCTTCATTTACCAGAATCATTTTAACAAATATTTATACAACTTTTCAGTCTTTTTAGCAATATCATTCCATTTGTACTTTTCAGCTTTTTTTCTGTTATTTTTAGAAAAATTCAAAGCTAACTTTTCATCATCCAGTATCTTCAATATTTTCAATTTCAAATTCTTTAAATCACCATATTCGACTAAAAATCCATTTTCACTATTCATTTCAAAAGGAATCCCATTTACAGGAGAAGCAACAACAGGCAAACCAGATGCAAATGCCTCAAATAAAGTAAGAGGGTTTCCTTCCCTAAAGCTAGGTAAAACATATACCTCAGAACTTTGATACATTTCTCTAACCTTTTTTCTATCTTTAATAGCATCTAAAACTTTTATTCTTTCTTTATTTTGGTTCATTTTAATCAAAGTATCTTTCATTCCTTCATCAGGTCCAATAAAAAGAAAATTAACCTCTTTTCTTTCTTTCACAATCTCATTAGCAACTTTCATTAAATTATCAACACCTTTAGTTACATTCAATCTTCCAAAGAATAAAACAAATTTCCCTTTTAATCCCAAATTTTTCTTGAAATTATTTGTTTTGACTTTTTCAAAGAAAAGCTCAGAAACACCATTTGGTATAACTTCTATTTTTCCTTTGCCACCATATTTTTCAATAAACTGAATTTCCCAAGGAGTTATAGCAATTATTTTATCACTCCACTTAAAGCTTAATTTGTTAATAGTGTTATAGCTTATTTTTACCAATAAACTTCCAATAAATCCTCTATTAGCATTTGTCCATGGACAATGAGTTGTATGAACTAATTTTACATTTTTCAATTTAGCAGCAAGAGAAGCAAAGAATACATGAGCATGCCCAGAAACATGAGTATGGATAATATCAAAATCATTTTTAAGCAATCTAAAAAAAACAGAAGGCCAGACAGTTGCAAAATTAGCTACCCTTAAAATATGAAAACATCTATGAACATAAACACCATCAATAACCTCTTCTTTTACTTTTATCCTCTTATATTTATCCCAGTCAGAAGTGTAAACATGAACTTCATTTCCTTCTTTAATTAAATACTTAGCAATTTCAATAATTACCTGTTTAGGTCCGTCTACAACAGGTTCATAATACGGGCAAACAAACGCTATCTTCATTTTTTTATTTTCCCCGAAGGCTTTTTTAAAAAGGCTTCTTTCATCTTAGTTCCTTATACACCTTTTCTAAATCTTTAGCAATATCTTTCCATAAAAATTCTTTTGCTTTCTTTAAATTATTTTTCTTTATTTTTTCTAGTAATTTCTTGTCTTTTAATAAAACTTCCAATTTTTCTTTTAATTGTTTTAAATTTCCAAAGTCATATAAAAATCCATTTTCTTTTGAAATTAAAAATAAACCGCCTTCTGTTTTAGTGCTAATAATTGCATTTCCTCTGACCATTGCTTCTAAGATTACAATTCCAAAAGCTTCCCATTCAGAAGGTAAAATAAAAACATCAGAAGCATCTAAAACCTGTAGTTTTTCATTATCAGAAATCCTTCCTGTAAAAACAACATCAACCTTCAAGTCTTTAGCAATTTTCTCAAGTCTTTTTCTATCTTCTCCTTCCCCAACGCAGATAAATTTAACATCTTTAAAATCAGGCAATATTTTAATTATCTGCTCAATACCTTTATACTTTTGCAAACCACCAACATAAGAAATTATTTTTTTATTTGACTTGTATTTATTTTGTTTTATCTCTTTAAAATTCTCTTCACTTATCCCATTGGGAATAAATTTAATTTTCTCTAAATTTACACCTTCTTTAGTCATCCACTTATACTGTTCTGGATTAACCTGAATAACAATATCATAAAGTTTATTTATAAAAAACTCAAAAAACCTAATAATCCCTCTAAAGACTCTCTGAAAAATATTATAACTAGGTAAAGCCATGAATGGTCCATGAGGTGTATTTACAACTTTAGTTCCTCTTAATTTTAATAAAAAAACAATAAAATCATGCCAAATAAATCCAAATGAATGAACATGCACAATATCATAATCTTCTTTTAAAATTTTAATTAATCCTGGAGTTATACTCAAATAATATCTAAATCTTAAAAAAGGTTTGAATCTATGTACTTTAATATTATCAATAACTTCATAAGAAGAAGCAATCTTCCCATCTTTCCTGTCAGAAGTATAAACCTGAACATCATGTTTTTTAGCAAGTTCTTTAGCTAAATAATAGCAATTGTTCTCAGCTCCTCTGCTGAACGGTTCAAAATATTCAATTAAGTAGGCTATTTTCATATTTATAATAAAAAACTAAAGTTATTTAAAATAAACCTATTTAACCTTTTTATGAAGACTATTCCTAAAAAGTATTTGTGGTTGTCAGCTTTAATTCTATTCATTAATCTTTTATTTCGGTTAATTAATCAATCAAAATTAATAACCGTTTTTCCATTAGATACAGTCAATGATTATAGTGGACATATGGCTATGCTATTTTTCTTAAAAGACTGTGGTTTTCATCAAATCTGCCCTTATTGGTATCATGGCTATACTACTTTTAGTTCTTATACGCCTGGCTGGGCTTTTTTCACATATCCAATTTATTTATTACTAAACAATATTCTTTTAGCAACATATCTTTCTCTTATCATTCTTTTAGTGATTGGTTTTTACATGATTTACAAATTTGGAAAAATGCAGGGATTTTCTTTTCTTTATTCTGTTGTCTTTTTCCTGTTTGTTTTCGCAAACCCCATGTCAATAGGTGATTTCATAAGGCTTGGAAGAATGTCAGAACTGTTTAGCTGGGTAATCTTTATCCCCTTATTTTTCTTAAGCATAGAATATGTAAACAAAAAACTAGACAAGTTTTTTTATATAATCTTTATAATTTTTTACACTATTTTAATGATTTCACATCCAGTGACAATAATCCTGGCGCATATCATGCTTTTTGGATTATTTCTAGTCATTAACAAAGCAGATAAGATAAAAATGATTTTTTTAATGATTCTCGGCTTAATATTGTCTTCATTCTGGTGGTTTAATTATTTACTTCAATTAAAAAATAATTCAATATTAAACTATTCAATGGGAACAAGATCATTAGAATTTTCTGGTCAATGGCTCTTAACGAACATTGTAGGAATTATTATACCTATTGTCTTACTAGTCATTTCTTTCCTGTATTTTTATAAAAATAGAATTAAGAAAGAATTCATCTTTTTTTTACCAATATTAATTTTAACTATTTTATTTTTATTCAGAATAACTGCCTTCTTGCCTATCTTAGATAAAGTTTATCCTGATTCAGTTATAACCCTGCTTATTTTCTTTATAGTTTACTATTTGTTAAAAATAGATTTTAATTTGTATAAATCTTGGATTAAAAAAATAATTATTTTAGGTATAATCTTCTTTGCTGTCTTAAGCATCATAGCAAATGCAGTTCATACACCTTATTTTGTAGACCATACGCCTTTAGAAAATAATATTTTAAGTTTACTAGAAGAGCTTCCAAAAGACAGCAAGTTTGTTATTTTTGGAATTAACAGCACAACTTCTTATTCAAATGCTTATTATTCTTATGCCCCAATTTTTTTAAATCTTTCAACTTCTGGTGGCTGGTCTTATTCTGAAAAAGATGCAGAGTATGTTAAAAAATTTAAAGCAATAAATCAGTTATTAAATGAAAAAAATTGTGAGGCAATAACTGAAAATCTTAATTATGTTAATACAACACATATTATTACTCAAAATGACAATTGCAATACATTAGAATTTTGCAATTTAAAGAAACTAAAACAAATAAATGATGTTTGCTTGTTTCAAACTTGAACTTTCCAATAGCAGTCCATTTTAAATTTATCAGGAAGTTTTTCTTCTATTTTAGTAATAAATTTAAGAATAAAAAATGGCAGTTTTTTTTGCACAAAAGGTGAAAAAAGGAATATTCTTCTTTTCTCAATAAGTTTTAAATCAAGTTTGTTTAATATTTCTAAAATTTTCTTATGGTTATGAGAATATATTTTTCCTCCGAGGCTTTTTATATTAATTATGCTTCTTGGACTCCAGGAATATGTTTCAAAGATGATAAACCCATTCTTTTTAGAAACCCTCTTGAATTCTTTTAAAAAAGGTTCAATATCTTCATAATGAAAAAAGAACCTTAAGGCAACAACAATATCATATTTATCTTTTACAGGTAATTTTTCAGCGCTTCCAATTATTTTATTTTTATAAGGGCATATTTTTAGCATCTCTTTTGAAGTGTCTACACCAGTAACTTCAAAATTTCTATTTAGAATCATGCCCAATCTGCCTGTTCCGCAGGCAACATCCAAAATTTTTCCTTTTCCCGGAAGTAAAGATTTAACAGCATATAATTCTCTTTTATTGATAAGCTTCCCGCTATTATTGCCATATCTTCTTTCAAAATAATTTTCTACAACTTCCCTTTTTCCATAATAATCTACTTTGCTTATTTCATTCATTTTTCTTCAATTTTATGCTTAAGTAAGCTAATGTTCCAAAGTAAAAAAAGACTTGATAAATTGTCATTAAGACAAAATAAAGATAAACTTTATTAAAAATAGCAAATATCATCAAAGATAAAAAAATAAAAGGTCTGGTAGGAATAAAATTTGATAAAAAGTTCTTTTGTCCTTTTTCTAATATTTTTGAAGGTTCTTTTACAGTAGCTGCCAAAGCTATGCTAATATTATAAATTAAATCTTTCATAATTATTGTTGAAAATCCAAAAATTAAGATTAATGGTTCTTTTGTTTGTAAATAAAGAGATAAAGTTACTGCAAAAAGAACACAAGTGTCTAAAAAAACATCAGCATTATAATCCATCCATGTTATAAACTTATTAATTATATTTTTCCTTCTTGCTAAAGAACCATCAGTAACATCTAAAATCAAAGACAGCTGGAAAATAGCAACCCCAATAATTATTCCTAAATTATTTTTAAAAAATAATAATGTTCCTATAGAAACAAAACCAAAAAATATTGCAAGAAATGTAATAAAATTAGGTGTTATTTCAGTCTTTACAAGTCTTTCAGCTAAAAATATTCCCATATTTCTGTAAATCTGTGAAAGATACTGTACTTCTTTTTCCTGCCCATATATTTTAAATTCTTTTTCTTCCATTTTCAAAAACCATTAATAATAATCTTCCCTCTGTTTTTATAATCTTACTATTAAATTCTTTCCCAAGTTTAATAAGCTCTTCTTTTTCTATAGGTATAACTACTGAATCTTTTTGTCCATTATAATTAAATGCTTTTCCCATAAAAGAAAGTATTATATTTTTAGAAGATGCTACATGACTTACTGGTTCAATAATAATAACTTTTTTTGAATTATCAATAGCTTTTTTTATTATCTTTTTATAATCTGGTTGAAGATGATGCAAAACTTCTGAAAATACAATGCAGTCTACTTTTGGAAAATTAGAATTTCTAACATCTTTATTCTCAACCTTTAATCCTTTTTTAATAGCCTTTTTTACAAATATTTCATTAGTATCCCATCCACTATAATTTTCTTTCTTAATATAATTAGCAAGTTCGCAATCACCACAACCAACATCTAAAACAGTTAAGTCTCCTATTTCTTTTTTCAAAAAATTATATTTTTTTTTATAATGCCCCAAATTAAGAATTTTCATAGTTAGTTTATATAAAAAAGGGTGAAGGTAAGGTATTCCTTTCATTTTCTCTCACCCATAGTTATCCAATATCCACCTTCTTTATGGGTAGTATAAATCCACTTTAATTGATTATAAGCTCTATGAACTATAGTTGGTTTTCTCTCTTTATTAAACAGCCCATAACACTCTAAATCAGTACCATTGGAGAATTTAGTATTAGGGACTGTTTGCAAGTATTTAACATTATATTTCTTAAACCAATCAAGAACTTCTCCAATAGTATGAGTGCTTTCATGAGGATGTTCATATTGGTCATTCCACCATCCTCTTGCTCTTTCTTTGTCTTTAATTTCTCCAATCTGTAACCTAATGAAATAATCTTTTACTTTTTGGTTATTTCTAAAAATAGTTTTAGCTAAAAAAATTCTTATTTTTAATGGTATTCTTCCATACTTATTGTATAATCCAATTGCTATTTTTCCATTAGGTTTCAATAATTTTAATATATTCCTAAAAGCTTTCTTTGGATTTCCAGTATGATGCAAAACTCCCATACATAAGACATAGTCAAACTTGGGTAATTTTTCAATTTCATTATCATTAAGAATATTAACTTTCTTTAATGTTAATGTATCTAGTTTTAATTTTTCTTTTAATGCATTAGCTTTTTTTAATGAACTATCTGAAAAGTCTATACCCCATACATTTTTTCTCTTTAAAGATAAAAAAGCAGATAACTGCCCTGTTCCTGTTCCAACATCTATAATACTTGCATCTTTAGGAATACTTCTATCTAATGTTTCTGCAAAAGGATAAGCTAAAATTCTCAATTGTTCTTTATTTTCAAATCTTTCAAGTTCATAATCTGGAAAAGGAGTTTCATTGTAAAATTTCTGGACTTTCCCCCCTATTGTTCCTTTCATCTTGCCACTTTCTCTACTGCTTTCACAATATTATCCATGTCTTCTTTTGTTAATCCAGGATGCATTGGCAGTCTGACCATGCTGTTAAAAACTCTTTCTGCATTTGGAAAATCCCCTTCCTTGTAGCCATATTTTTTATACAGTGTAGTCAAATGCAATGGAACATAATGTATATTTGCAGTTATTCCTTCTGCATTCATTGCTTTGCTGAACCAATTAACATCTCCTTTGAACTTTATTGGAAACAAATGCCAGTTTGTATTTGCATAATTTTTTACAGTAGGCAATATTATCTTTGGATTATTTAATTTCTTTAACTCTTTCACCATATAATCTGCATTTTTTCTTCTCAATTCAGTAATCTTGTCTATTTTCTTAAATTGCTCTAAAGCAACAGCAGCTAAAATTTCAGATAGCATGAAATTGTGCCCTTCTGAAACATAATCATAAAATCCAGTGTTCTGATGTATATTAAAAGCAGCCTTGTTTGTTCCTTTGTCTCGCATGATAACAGCTTTTTCAGCTAATTTGTCATCATTTGTAACAATAGCCCCGCCTTCTCCGCAAGTTATATTTTTGACAGCATGAAAACTAAAACAACCAATATCGGACAATGTTCCAGCTTTCCTTCCTTTATACTCAGAGCCTAATGCCTGAGCAGCATCTTCTACAACAAAAATTTCATTTTCATTAGCTATTCTGTTTATAGAGTCCATTTCGCATGGATGTCCGGCATAATGCACAGGTATTATGCATTTAGTATTAGAATCAATGCTTCTTTCAATTTGATTTACTTCAATGTTTGCAGTGTCATACTCTACATCAACTAATTTAGGAGAAGCATTAACTAGTATTGGTGCAAGCCCGGTAGAGGTAAATGTGTAATCAGGTACTAAAACATTTCCTGATTTTATTCCCAAAATCATTAAAGCTAAATGTAATGCAGATGTGCAGTTATTTACTAAAATAGTATGGTTTACTCCTAAATATTTACACATTTTTTCTTCAAGCTCTTTTCCTTTCTTGCCATTAGAAGAAATCCATGTAGACTTTATAGTTTCAACGACAGAATCTATTTCTTTTTCATCAAAATAAGGTACAACCATTGGAATTTTTTGTTTAATTATAGGCTCTCCACCATCTATAGCTAGTTTTTCCATAATTTTAGAAAATTAACAATCTTTATATAGATTTTTATTTGGCTTTTTAATTATGAAAGCACTTATTTTAGCAGGAGGATTTGCAACAAGATTGTGGCCAATAACAAAGAATTTTCCAAAGCCATTGTTAAAAGTAGGCGGAAAACCAATATTAGGCCATATTCTGGACAGAATTTCAAATATAGAAGACATTGATGAAATCTATGTTGCAACGAATTCTAAATTTAAAACTCATTTTGAAAAATGGTTGAAAGAAATAGAGACATTTTATCATAAAAAAGTAACTTTAATTATAGAACAAAGTTCAAATGAAAAGCAAAAACTAGGAAGTATCGGTGCAATATACAATGCAATAAAACTAAAAGAAATAAAAGATGATTTATTTTTAATATTGGGCGATAATATTTTTGAATTTAGTTTGTTAAATTATGTTAATACCTTGGAAAATGAAAGAGCAATACAAATAGGTGTTATTAATCTCAATAATAAAAATCTTGCAAAGAATTTTGGTATATTAACTTTAGACAAGAATAACAATCTTATAAAATTTACAGAAAAACCAAAGGAACCAGAAACAACATTAGCATCAACAGGACTTTATTTATTTCCTAAAGAACATTTGAATCTAATAAAAGATTATGTTGAAAAAGGCAATAATCCAGACAGACCCGGTTATTTAATTGAATGGCTGTTAAAACAAAAAAAAGTAAATGTTAAGGGTTTCATTTTTCATGGAATCTGGTTTGATATTGGCACACCAGAAACACTTAGAATGGCAAAAGAGGTATATAAATCAGGATGATGGATGTTAGCATTATTCTTCCCTGCATGAATAAATCAGATTTATTAGAAGGAGGTATACATCAAATACAGTTAGTAATGAATAAAACAAATTACAAGTACGAAATAATTATTTCAGAAGATGGAAGCACAGATGGTACAGATAAGATAGCAGATAAGTTATCAAAGAAATATGAAAATGTAATCCATCTGCATTCTGATAAAAGATTAGGAAGAGGAAAGGCATTATCTAATGGAATAAAAAAAGCAAAAGCCTGTATTGTTGGATTTATTGACCCTGATTTGCAGATTCCTTTTTATCAAATATTAATACTAATAGAAGAAATAAACAAGGGATATGATATCGTAAATGCATCAAGAACAACCTCAAAATATGACTTAGACTTCAGGTATTACATTAATTATTTTTTGAGTATTTCTTACAGGTATTTTATTAAAATCCTGTTTAATCTGCATGTTTCAGATGTTCTTTCCAACTGCAAATTTTTCAATAAAACCAAAATTCTTCCTATTTTAGATAAAATAAATGACCATCATTGGTTTTGGGACACTGAACTTTTGGTCTTAGCTAATAAAGAAGGATTAAAAATGAAGGAGATTCCAGTAAAATTCTTTCGTAAAATATTTCAAAAAAGGAAAAAAAGATTTATTTTGTTAAAAACAATTATTGAATATTTTTTTAAAACAATTGGATTAAGAGTAAGAGTTTTGTTTATGTAAACTAAAATTCTCCTTCTTTTGTAGCGCCAGAATAACCACCCATTGCTTCAACAAACATTTTTCTAAATTCCATTAATTCTTTTAATGTAAATGTCTCATGCTTAATATTTGAATCAACATAATAATTTGTTGGAAATTTCCTTCTAATATAATATCCATTTTTATTGCAATAATCTTCTAATGGAGTTCCTGGTAAAACATTAAAGATAGTCATTTTTCCCATAGCCGGATTACATTTTTTGTTTAATTCAATAGTCTTAAGAATATCTTCTTTAGTTTCAGTAGGTATCCCGCAAATATTAAATGAAGAAGCTTTTATGCCTACTTTTCTTGCATCCTGAAATGCATTTATTATCATTTCATCACTCATATGTCTTCCTAAAAGTTCTTTTCTTATTCTTTCGCTTCCGCTTTCAATACCCATCATTAAAACCTCACATCCAGCATCAGCCATTGTTTTTAATAAATCATAATCAACAGTATCTACTCTAGCTTCTGCATGCCATGGCAACCCTATTTCTTTTTTGTAAATCTCGCAAAATTCGTAAATTCTTTCTTTATTTGTTGTTAAAGTTTCATCTTGGAAATATACATGTGAAAAATTATATTTTTTAATAAAAAACTTAAGTTCATTCATAACATCTTGTATATCTCTATATCTGGTAAACTTTTGTCCATGATATAAATCCTGCATTCTTTTATTGCTGCAGTAAAAACAATTGAAAGGACATCCTCTGCTAGTTATGAATATTCCGTACTTTTCAACAGGCGCATCTTTAACCCAAACTACTTTTTTCTCAAAATGTTTTTCAAACATAGAATGGTCTGGCCAAGGAAGCTTGTTTACATCAGGCAGTTGTCTCATTGGGTTCATATAAACAACATTATCTCTTTTAACCCAAGTACCTAATGTTTTTACATCTTGGTTTTGAACATAATCTAAAAGAGTTTCCTCTCCTTCTCCTCTTATTATAACATCAATAAATGGATTTGCTATAACATCTTCTGGTTTAAATGTAACATGATGTCCTCCAACAATTATAGGTACATTTTTTATGCTTTTGACAAATTGTGCTAGTTCAGACATATAATCATAATCAGAAGACAAGCATGAAAAAGCCACAAAATCAGGATTTATCTCTTCTAATTTTAACTTTAAGTCCTCTTTTGTCTCAAAAGTATTGTCCCATAAAAAAGTTTCAATTCCATGATGTTTTAGCATCCCAGATAAATAAGCCAAGCCTAAAGGTTCTTGAATCGACTTTTCTACATTAGTGTAAACAAACAAGACTTTCATAAAAAGAATCTCAAATGCTGATTTTTAAATTCTTTGTTTTACTTCCCCCCCCATTAAATCTTCTTTTAGATTATATTTTAAATAAAAATATGTTTGACTGCATTGTTTGATAATTAGTTGTTACATAAAAGAGACAAATTTATAAACGATAAAATTATTAAGCAATATGGTACAATTATATGTTTCATTCAAATATGATATAACTAAAGATTTTGAAATAAAAAAAGCCTTAGCTATCCTAAAAAGTTCAAATATAATTTCAGGTATAGAGCTTCCAGTTATAAATCAGGACATTGAAGGCATACAGGAAGCAGGATTAAAAGTTTCTTCCCATAATCCCGGATTAGACTCAACTCTTAATTTAGGTGACCCTAATTTTTTAGACATTTTTTCAACAAAACAGGGTGAAAGAATTATTGAAGTTGCGAGAAAATCGGACGCTCCAACAGTTGGTTTCCATTGTGGCTTTTCAGCTGAAAAAGTAATAAATATGGCTGGTTGCCCATGTATTCCTTTTCCTGGAACCCTAATTGTAGACAGAAATTTATTACTACAAAGAATAGCTGGAAATCTATCTGGTTTAGAACAGAGGATAAATTCAGGTCCAGAATTTCAAAGAAAACAATTAGTTCTTGAATCAGTTGATTATTCAAGGCAAACCTCAATCGACTGGTCTTCTCAAAAAGAAGAAGCACTTAAACAAAGAGAATATATCGAAAAAGTTATTAAAAATCACGGCATAAATATTGGTTATATGTTTATTTCAGAGCCGGATTTTGTTAATGGGGTTTTAAATTTGGCCGCCGGGCAATCCAGTATTCCCCCCGGATTTTTATTTGATGTTGCTCATATTTTTATATCTGCAGATGCTAAAACAACTGAAGCAAGATATAATAAAATTGAGAATTACATTGATGCTATAATGAATGTAAGTAAAGGAAGAACATATCAGATGCATCTTGCTGTACCTTTTGGAGATGATAAATCTGGTTATATAGATTCTCATCGCTTATTTGCTAAGGGAGATATATTAGCTGAAAGATTATTGGATATTGCCAAGAAAGTTATTAACAGTACTCCAGAACTAAAAGTTGTAACTTTTGAAACAAGAACAAATTTTGGCCCAGTAGAACATGCAAAAGCAATGGTTAAACAGGCAGATTATGTCTTGAATGAATTGGGCTTATCAGTTAGCAGATAATAACTGGCAAAATAAAAGAATAAATTTTAAAAAATGTTTTTGTAAATTAAAATAAGCAAAAATTGAATAGTTTTATAAAATTATTCAACTTTTTATTCAAATGAAAGTCTTAGTAACAGGTGGAAATGGGTACTTAGGGTGGCATGTAGTCAATGAACTCTTATCAAAAGGTCATAATGTTAAAATTTTGGACTTAAATCTTTATGATTTTCATATAAGAGATGATTTAGATTTCATAAAAGGAGACGTAAGAAACCTAGATGATGTAAAAAAAGCAGTTTTAGGAATGGATTCAATAATTCACTTGGCTGCTTTGTCAAATGACCCAATTTGCAATCTAACTTCTGATTTGGCAATTGAAATAAATTACAATGGAACTAAAAATGTAGCAAATTTATCTAAAGAAGCAGGTGTAAAACGATTAATCTTCATGTCTTCTTGTTCTGTTTATGGCGGGCAGGGAATTAATGGTTTAAATGAAAACGCAAAACTAGAGCCATTAACTATCTATGCTCATACCAAAGTTGCAGCAGAAATTTTCCTAAAAAAATTAGCAGATGAAAATTTTGATGTTTGCTTGTTCCGTTCAGCAACATTGTATGGTTACTCAAAGAATATGCGATTTGATTTAGTGGCAAATGTTATTCCAGTTGAAGCAGTGATTGACAAAGAAATAAAATTGTTTGGAACAGGGATGCAGTTAAGGCCCTTATTGCATGTAAATGATGCAGCAAAAGCATTGGTTTTAGCAGTTGAAAATAAAGAAAATTTTAATGGAGAGGTTTTCAATCTCGGATTTAATGAAGACAATCATACTATCGGAGATTTAACTTCAAAAATAAAAAACAGTTTGTTTCCTCTTATAAATATCAAAGAATTTCCAGGCAATGTAGATTCTAGGTCTTATGCAGTAAATTTTGATAAATTTAGCAATTATTTCAAAATTGAAGAAAAAAAAGATATAATCCATGGTGTAAAAGAAATAAAAGAAGCAATTGAATCAAAGGAATTTTCTAATCCCAGAGATGAAAAATTTATTAGGGTTAAATATCTTTTGAAAAAAGGTTTTGTCTAAATCATGAAATCTGAAGTCTATAATCCGGAAGTAAGCATAATCTTGCCTTGCTTAAATGAAGCTGAAATTCTTGAAGATAGTGTAAACCAAATAAAAAAAGTTATGGATAAAACAAAATATTCTTATGAAATAATTATCTCAGAAGATGGAAGCACAGATGGTACAGATAAGATAGCAGATAAACTGTCTAAAAAATACAAAAATGTAATTCATTTGCATTCTGACAAAAGATTAGGAAGAGGAAAAGGTGTAGAAAAAGGAATAAAAGCTTCTAAAGGCCAGGTTGTTGGTTTTATCGATGCAGACTTGCAAACATCACCAGAAGATATACCCAAATTAATAGATGAAATTTTTAAAGGATATGATTTTGTTACCATAAGGAGATATTATTTTAAAAAAGGTATAGGTTACTGTTTCAGGGTAATTCCTAGCATATCTTTCATGTTTTTAACTAAACTATTTTTTTGGAATCCTGTTTATGATACAGCTGCTGGTTGTAAGTTTTTTAAAAAAGACAAAATTCTTCCAATCTTAGACAAGATAAAAGACAATCATTGGTTTTGGGATACTGAGATATGCATTATTTCATATAAAGAAGGATTAAAGATGAAAGAGATTCCAAGCATATTTTACAAAAGAGAGTTTGAAGAAAGAAAATCAAAAGCAAAAGTCTTTGAATCTAGTATAGACTATTTGGTAAAATTGATAAAGTTAAAGATCAGAATCTTAAGAGAATACTAAGGTTAAAACTGTTTTGAAATTAATGCTATTATGAAAAAAAACCTAATTTTTTTAGTTGTATTTCTTATTTTACTAAAATTAGGAATATCATTTTTTATACAGGTTCCTTTAGGTTTTGCAGATTCCTTTTATTATTTTGAAGAAGCAAAGTCATTTTTTGATAATCCCAGTTTGGCTTCAATAGCAACTAGTGGAACTTACCCTCCATTTTACCCAATGTTAATTTCCCCTGCATTTATCTTTAGTGATATGAACCTAGTCTTTTTTTTCATTAAATTAATAGGAATTATTTTATCTTCTTTAGTAATCATACCTGCATATTTAATCTCTAAAGAATTTTTTAATGAAAAAAAGAGTATTATGATTTCTCTAATTATTTCTATTATTCCGGATGCTTTTATTTTTAGTTTTTATGCTTTTAGTGAAAATATAATTTTTACACTCTTTCTTTTCACAGTTTATTTTTTGCTAAAATCATTTACTGAAAAAAAGATTAAATGGGAAATTCTTTCTGGAATTTTCATAGGTTTGTGTATTTTAACAAGAATAATCTCAATTTTTCTCCTTCCAGTAATATTTTTCTTGATTTTGATTTATTTATTTAGAGAAAATAAAAAAATGTTATTCTTAAGAAATAAATTGCTTTTATTATTAGCTCTTTTAGCCACTTTATTGCCTTGGATAATCACGAAAATAATTTTAAACGGATTTTCCTTAATAGGAATTTTTGGCTATACCAATTCAATTAACAAAATATCAGGTCCATTTTTTTTACTAAACAAAATCATCTGGACATTCTTTTATATTGATTATTTAATAATCTCATTAGGAATAATCTTCTTTATTTTGTCTGTTTATCTTCTTTTTAAATATAAATATTTAAATCAAAAAGAAAGATTATTTTTAGATCTTACATTTTTATCAACAATTTTTGTAATATTAATTGCTGCAAATCATAGTGGAGCTTTTGAACATTATAATGATTATAGAATCTTAGGAAGGTATATTTCTGTTTTATTTCCACTTTTTATTATTTTAGGATTTATTGCTTTGGAAAAATATCAATCTTTCCCTAAAAAATTGGTTTTAGCTGTTTCATCTTTTTTAGCAATAACAACACCTTTTATTATCTACAATCTCTTTTTCCCAGCTAATAATAGCTCATGGATTAGTATAGGGATATTAAAATATATACTTGAAATATTTACAGTTCATTCGACAATAATTATTACTTTAGTCATTATAATCTTAAGTTTGTCTTTAATTCTAATCAAAAAATTAAATTTCAAATATTTAACCTCATTTTTCCTGATTTATTTTTTTTCATTAAGCTTGTTAAGTTCTGCAGTTATAGTTTATGATTCACAATACAGATGGCTTAATCTAGAACAGGTTCAATTAGGTTTTTGGATAAATGAAAACTTAAAAAAAGATGCAAATTACCTAATTGATATTGACGATAAAAAAAATTATACTGCAACAATCTCAGAAGATCCTTCTAAACCAAAAGATCGTCCAATTACTATAATCGCTTATTGGATAAGGGGCAGTGTAAAAGAAGATAACATAAGCAATTATCAAAATTATGATTATGTTATCAGTACTAAAAACTTAAATTTATCAAAAATAAAAGAAGGAGATTCAATCAAAATTTATAAAACAAAATGAAAATATTAATAATTAATGATATGTATCGTGAATGGGGTGGTACTGAAACTTATATCTTAGAAATTAAGAAAATTCTAGAAAAAAATAAACATAAAGTACATATAATTGCCTTTTCTGATAAACAATTAGAGAGTACGGACTTAACATTAATAATTCATTCTAAAAACAAATATATGCTAAATTTTAGAAGATTTTTTTTCAGTTTTGAAATTTATAATAAATTTAAGAAAAAAATAAAAGAGTTTAATCCTGATGTAATTCATCTACATAATAATAATCAATATTCATTATCGGTTTTATTAGCCATAAAAAATTCAAAAATTCCGGCAATATTTACTGTCCATGATTGGGGTGTTATTTGTGCAAATGGCTGGGGAGTTCTAAAAAAGAATTATTATAAAAAATGTACTTGTGTTAATGGTATTGGGATTGTTTGTTTGTACAATGGTTGTATTAGTTTTAATCATTGGTTAATTTCTTTTTTTAGAAATAAACTAAGAAGTTATTTTAACAAAAGAATATTTAAGGCTTATATTTCTCCAAGTAATTCTCTTAAAAAAGATTTGGAAGAACATGGATTTTTAAATATTTTTTGGAATCCTAGTTTTATAGATTCTAAATCAAAAACGAATTCTTTTAATAAAAGAGAAAATACCATCCTTTATGTTGGTTCTTTATCAGAAAATAAAGGTGTTAAATATTTAATAGAAGCATTTAATATTTTTCATAAACAAAATCCGAAATTTAAATTAAAAATAATTGGAGATGGTTCTGAAATGAATAATCTCCTAGATATTGTAAGAAATTTATTATTAAAAGATTCAGTGGAGTTTACAGGAAGAATTCCTCATAATGAAGTTTTAAAAGAATTTTCAAAAGCAAAAATATTTGTTGTTCCCAGTGTTTGGATGGAAAATTCACCTTTTGTTATTATAGAAGCATTAAGTCATGGTTTGCCTGTTATTGGAACAAATCGCGGTGGAATAACTGATTTCGTCATAAATAATAAAAATGGTTTTTTAGTAGAAGTAGCAAATCCTGAAGAATTAAATAAATCAATTGAAAAAATAGCAAATAATAAAAAGTTATGGTTAAATTTTTCAAAAAACAGCTTGAATTTGGTTAAGCAGGCTGATTCAAAAAAACATTATAAAAAATTAATGGAAATTTATAATTCCATTTCTAATTGATAACCTTGTTCTCGTACTTTTTGTACCACTCAAATGTTTTCAAGATTCCCTCATTTAAATTATAATGTGGTTTCCAGTTAAGCATTCTTCTAGCCTTCTCGCATCCAAGATATTGCTTGTCTATCTCTCCTTTGGCTTGTCCTAATACTTTTTTTTCAATATGAATGTTAAGTATTTTCTTTATCTTTTCAATTAGCTCGAGTACATTTATTGGAGTCTCTGTTCCAAAATTAAATGATTCTCCCTTTATTTCGTCTCTATCTAGGTTTTCAGCTAAAGTTAAGTAAGCATTTACAGCATCCTCAACATACATGTAATCCCTTTCAAAAGTCCCATCGCTTCTTATAACAAATTCTTCATTTTTCAAAACAGCTTTTATTAATCCGGGAATTATTCTGTTAAAATTTATATCTCCTCCACCATAAATATTAGAACATCTTGTTATTGCAACAGGCAATCCATAGGTTTTATAATATGCTCTTGCAAGCAAATCAGCGCAGGATTTGGATACATCATAAGGATGCTCTCCTTGCAAAGGCATATCTTCTGTATAAGGTAATATTTTTGGACTACCATAAGCCTTGTCGCTTGAAGCTATTACAACTCTTTTTACCAGATTATTAAGTCGAGCTGCTTCAAGAATATTCCATGTTCCTTTTATATTAGACTCAAATGTATTTACAGGATTACTGTTTGCAATAGTGACTAATGCCTGAGCAGCAAGATGAAAAATAGTGTCAATTTCATATTCATTTACTAATCTCTGAATTAACAATTGATTTGTTAAATCGCCCTTTACTATTATAACTTTATTATTTAAATTTTCCAGCATGAAATTTGAATTAGGAACCTCATCTCTAGTTAAAACAACTACCCTAGCTTTATTTTCAACAAGATGTTTAACCAGCCATCCTCCGACAAAACCAGTTGCGCCTGTTACAAAAACATTTTTTCCTTCCCAATATTTCATTCCCATATCCTCCAGTCAGCTTTATTTTCTTCCCATCTTTTATTAAGCTCTATGCAGTCTTTTA
Source organism: Candidatus Woesearchaeota archaeon (assembly GCA_018303025.1). Classification (GTDB taxonomy): domain Archaea; phylum Nanobdellota; class Nanobdellia; order SCGC-AAA011-G17; family GW2011-AR20; genus JAGVYZ01. The sequence goes on along the minus strand of JAGVYZ010000014.1, from coordinate 31,452 downwards.
AAGTATTCATTCCCTGCCAAAATCCATAATGTTTGTAAGCTTTAATCTTTTTTTCCTTTGCTATGTTTTCAAAGATTTCATTTTCTAACTCCCATTTGTCATCTTTGAAATAATCAAATATTTTTTTATTGAAAACAAAAAAACCACCATTAATCCAGTGGTCAAGCTTTGGCTTTTCCTTAAATTCTATTACTTTGTCTTTTTCATTCAAAGAAAGTATGCCGAACTGGGAAACTAACTGAACAGCAGTCAATGTCACAACATCACCTGATTCTTCATGTAATTTTAAAATTTTAATTATATCTACGTTTGACAGATCATCACCATAAGCTACAAAGAAATTTTCACTATCTATAGCATTCTTAACAAGATTAAGTCTTTGCGCTTTTGTAGAATCTTCCCCAGTATAAAAAAATTGAATATTAAATTCCTTATTATCCTTAAAATATTCCTCTATTTTCTCCCCCTTGTATCCCAAGCATAAAATAAAGTCATTAAAACCAAAAGTTGAAAAATATTTCATTATATGCCATAATACTGGCTTATCTCCTATATTTACAAGAGGTTTTGGAGTCTCCTGGCTGGATTCACCCATTCTTGTTCCTTTTCCACCGCACAATATTACAACTTTCATGAAATTCATCAGCAGGTTAAATTTATAACATTATTGATGCCTATTGATTTAGCAGTTTTTTATAAAATTTGTAGCTTTTTTCAGCTTTCTTTTTGCCTGTAAAATTATCTTTTACTCTCTCTATGCTTTTTATAGACAATTCTTTTAATAATTTTTTATCTTTCATTATAGTTAAAATTTTGTCTTTTAGGCTATTAGCCTCTCCTTCTTTGAAAATTAATCCAGCATTACCTATTACTTCAGGTATTCCTCCTGAACTGCTTCCAATTACAGGAGTACCACAAGCCATTGCCTCAATATTAACTCTTCCAAACTGTTCTTTCCAGTATTTTGTAGTTAAAGATGGAACAACAATAACATCCATGATATTGTAATAATCAACAATCTTTCTTCCCAGTCTTTCATTTATTATTATAACTTTGTTTTCAATGCCAAATATTTTTATTTTTTCAAGTATTTTTTTTGTAAAATCGCTATCACTCCAGCCACAAATCAATAATGTAAAATTTTCATTTTTTATCTGTCCAATAGCATCAATTAAAGTCATTACTCCTTTAGCTTCTTCTAACCTTCCAGCATAGCCAATAACAAAATTTTTTATTTTGAGTTTTTTCTTTAAAACTGAAGCATCTTTTTCATGAAATATTTTAGAATCTAATTCATCTCCTGTAACAATAGTCTTTCCACTAAATCCTTTTTTCTTCATAACTTCTAATATCTCATTAGTCGCTCCATTACAGCCATCAACTCTTTTAAGATTATATTTTTCTATAATCTTATACTGTATTAAATTATAAAAAAATCTATTTTGATATGTCTGATAAATATTTTCATGAGAAAAAAATACTATTTTTGTTTTTTTCCTAAATAATTTTTTCCAAAGTATTATCTGGGTTAGTGATATGTTCCATGGTTCAAATATATACTCTATCACATCCGGATTTATTTCATTTAATAATTTCCAAAGCCCTGTAAAAATATGATATGACTTTCCACAAAATAATGGTACTTTTTCAATTAGGTTATATCCTGATTCATTATTATATCCAAATCTATTGGCATAAACCCTATTTTCTTTTTTTAATGAAATTCCGCCAGCAGCAAAACTAGACCAATAAGGTGAAATTAATACTTTTAGTTCAACATCTTTGTGTTTAGCAAGTTCAGTAAAATATCCTTGATGATCATAAGTTGCAGCTGCAGCAGCCATTATTAAAATTCTCATAAAAAGACAAAAAAAATTAAGTTTATAATCTTAATGATTAAGCACTATATTTCAAAATCTTTGTAAATCTTTTTACAAAGCCTTTTCCAATATCACTTGATTGGTCTATTATCTTCAAATATTCCTTTAATAATATTCTCATTAAGCTTTTTTCACTAGTTCCCATAAAAGCAAATAATCCAAATTGAAACAATTTAGACCTTAATCCAAAAAGCAATTTCCAAAAAAAGTTTATTCCCACTAAATAGCTCATGTTAAATGCTTTTGGGGTATAATAAGCAACAACTTCTACAAATTCTTTGTCTTTTATCCAAGGTAAAGAATCAGTGCTTAAATAATATAATGAAATTCTATCCAAATCTCTCCACTCTTCAAGCTTCTTAGGTGATTCAAAACCTTCTTTAACGCACATATCAAACATTTCACATCCAGGATATGGCCTTAATATTTGAGGTCCTAAAATTCCAGTTCTTTTGTTTATGTTTATTAGGTTTTTAATTAAAACAACTGTTTGTTTCATCTCTTCTTTTGTCTCTCCCGGCTGTCCTATCATAAAAGAATATAATGGCATTATTCCATATTTTTTGCTCATATGTGCTGATTTATACAAACTAGAGAGTTTAACATCTTTTTTTATTAAATCTAAAATTCTCTGGCTTCCTGATTCAGCCCCAAACCAAAATCTATAGCAATTACTGTCTTTCAATTTTTTCATAAAATTATCATCTATTCTTTCAAAATAATCAGCCCTTATTGAAGCTCCCCATTTTATGTTTATCCCCCTCTTAATTTTTTTATCGCAAAACTCTTCTACTCTTTTTAAATCAACAAAGAAATTTTCATCTCTTAATTCAATCAGGTCTATATTATATCTTTTTATCAGCATCTCTATTTCATCTAAAATACTGTCTACTTTTCTTGGTCTCCATGTTTTTCCATAAAGAATAGAATCAATGCAAAAGTTACATCTGTGGGGGCATCCCCTCCCAGTATGCACTTCTGTAAACTTTAAATTGTCCCCCCAGAAATATTGATAAATATTTTCTTTTACAAACTCGTCAACAATATCCCAGTCAGGAATAGCCATTTTAGACATATCAATTAATGCTCTTTTCTTAGTTACATATACTTTTTTTCCAGATTTATAGGCTAGTCCATCAATTTTTGAATAATTTTTTGATTTTCCAAGATTATTCAAAAGCTCGCTAAATGTAATTTCTCCTTCTCCCATAACAATGAAATCAATATTTGGATTTTCACAAGTATCTTCTGGAAAAAGAGTTCCATGAATTCCACCCCAGACCACACAAATTTTAGGATATATTTTTTTTACAAATTCTGAAATTTGTAATCCTCTATAAGCCTGGTTAGTCATAGCAGAGATTCCTAAGATAATAGAATTCTCACATTCTTTTTTTAAAAGTTCTTTATAATTTTCAGGTAAATTATCTATAACTTTGTCCAAATAAAGATTTAATATTTTAACTTCATAACCTTCTCTTTTTACATGCGAACCAAGATATTGTAATCCTACAGGCAAAGCTTTGTATGAGTCAGTATCATGAATATAAACAAGTACAATTTTCCCATCATAATTGTTATTTTCTCTTTTTTGCATAAGAATTAGGAATAGCTAAAATTTTTAAAGGTTTATGTCCTTTAGTAATAAATGAAAAGAGTGAAAAAGGCCATAAAAATTGTTATATTTAACTTAATTCTTTGCCTAATTGTTCTTTTTTTGTTTGAAATTTCTTTAAGATTAATTAGTTATGATAAAAATGAACAACTGGCATTAAATATAAGAGACCTCGGTGGCAAAGAGTCAAATAACTCAATTTTATCCTTTGAACCAACACCCAGTTTTTCAAAAGAGATTTATCAGCTTAATAGTGATGGTCTTAGAGATTATGAAATTAATATTACAAAATCCCCCAAAATTTATAGAATAGCAGTTTTAGGGGATAGTGTTTCTTATGGTGTAGGTGTTAACCTATCAGATACTTTTGCAAAAGTATTAGAAAAAAAATTAGGGGAAAATTATGAAGTTGTTAATTTTGGTTTTGGTGGATATAACACATTTCAGGAAGCTGAATATTTAACTTATAAAGTTAAAAAATACAACCCTGATTTTATAATTTTAGAATACACATTAAATGATTTTGAACCAATAGTTAAAAAAGAAGATTGTAAAATAAATCTTATCAATTTGCCAATAAATTGCAAATTAAAAAATAGCTTGTATAAAATAAAAGTTCTTTATCTTTTAAGAAATACTATTTACACTATCCAGTCAAAAAATGATGATTTCTACAATTTAGTTGATTCTATTTCTTTAGATAAAAAAAGATGGGGTGAAGATGTTAGTCTGCCTTTGCAAATTTTTTACAATAACTCTTTAGAAATTACAGGTAAAAAGCCATTATTAGTTATAGTTCCTATGTTATACAATCTTGATGATTATCAATGGAATTACATTCATCAAAATGTAACTTTTATTGCTTCTGAAATTGGATTTAAAACATTGGATTTATTGCCTGAATTCTCTAAATATAAATATCAAGATTTAAGAATAAATGAATATGACCCATATCATCCAAACAAATTGGGCAATTTAATTATAGCTGATTCTCTTTCTTTACAAAATTTTAATTCCAACTTTTCTTAGGATTGCTTTTAGTATGTAAAAATCTTCTTTGTCAAGCACTTTTAATATTATTATCAAACTAATCATTAAAGCAGAAAAAACAAAGAAGGATATCAACATTGTATAAAATCCAGGTTTAACGAAGTGATATATTCCAAATGATGCTAATGAAGCAGTTCCCAAAGAAACAAGTGTTTTATAATAGCCAGTATTAAATGGATTAATGCTTAAAAATTTGTTTATCATGATCAGCAAAGATGCATGTAATACAATAAAAGAAGCAGAAGTTGCAACTGCAGCTCCTATTATTCCATATTTTGGTATTAAAATAATGTTCAATGTTACATTGGAAATCAATGAAATCAATCTTGCAAAAAAAGTAAGCTTTGTTTTTCCAACAGCCATCAACAACTGCTCGCTATATCCAGTAGCAATCATTACAAAAAATCCAATACAAAGTATAATTAAAGGTATTTTTCCATTGCTATAATCTATACCAAAAAGAATATTTATTATATATTGCGAAAAAATAATTAAAAATCCTATTATTATACTCCCTATTATTAGATTCCATTTGCAAGTTCTTGAGTAAATCTCTTTAATTTCGTCTATTTTTTCTTTTGAAAAAAGATTTGATACTACAGGGATGAAAAAACTGCCTAATGCAACGAAAAATATAGTCATTAAACTTGAAGTAGAGAATGCCACATTATAAATTCCAATGTCTGCTTCTGGTTTAAAGTAGCCAATCATAAAACTGTCTATCCAGCTAGAAACTATCCAAAGAGTGCCTGCAAAAAATAATGGGTAAGAATATTTCAATAACTCTTTAGTCATATTTTCTTCTTTTATTTTTTTGTTGAAAATATTGAAAACCTTATTGGTTAAAACAAGAAAGCCAAATGAAAAAAGGACAAAAAATGTCAATGGATAAGCCCATGATATTCCTGTAATTCCGAGTCCCAATAAAAGAAATACAGAAGTTATTACTAATTTAATAAAACTCTTTCCAAATTCACCAAAAATTCCATAAAATACTTGTTTTTCAAAACCCCTGAAAGCAGCTAGTACTATTTCAAGTAAAACATAAAATGGAATAGCTAGGGCAAATATAGGCAGTGTTTTCAATAATAATGGATTTTTGAAAATTTCTAAACTAACATATTTGTAAAAAAGTAAAATCAAAATATACATAAGAACTCCTGTTATCATTACAAATCTTATGGAAAAAATAGTAACACTCTTTATTCTTCCTTCTTTTTCCCTATAATAACTTAAATATCTTTCTACACCGCTACTTAAATTAAAAACAGCTAATGAAGCGCAAAAGCCTATAATTCCAGAAGTTAAGATAATAACGCCATAACCTTCAGGTCCCAAACTTCTTGCAACTATTATTTTGTATACATAATTCAGGATTTTAGTAAGGACGCTTAATGTTAAAATAATTATTGCACCCTTGGCTAAAACCTTCAATGAATCATTTGGCTGTTCCATTCTAAAAATTATTTATTGCTTCTTAAAAATCTATTTATTAGAGAATATTTTTTAATATCTCCATTAAATCTTCCCTTTTCACTTTTCTGGGATTATTCTCAAGTCTTTCTAAACTAACAGAATTTAAAATCAGGTTTATTTTATCAGCAGATTCGCTTAATTCAGTTTTAAGCCCTATTCTTTGCATTAAATTAATAATCTTCTTTTGTGCTTCCATTGATGTTTTAACGCTTAATAAATCAAAGAGTTCTTTCATTGTATTTTTTACATATTCTACTCCTCTTTTGTCATTATTACTCTCTTCACTAATTTCATTATTAAATTTTATAAAATAAGGCAATGTTAAACTAACAGCATGACCATGTTGAATTCCTAAATAAGAAGTAAAGCCATAAGAAATTGCATGCGCAGCAGTTGTTTTTGAAATATTAATTGCTTTTCCAGCAAGATGACTAGCTTTTGCCATTATTTCTCGATTTTCTTCATTATTTTCATTAACATAATTTTCCAGATTTTCAATAATTAATTTTATTGCATCTCTGGCATATTCTTTTGAAATATCGCTTGAATTAACAGCCCAATAAGATTCAATAGATTGACATAGTGCATCCATTCCAGATGAAGCAGCTATTTCTTTAGGCAGATTTTTTGTTAATTCAGAATCTACAATTGAACAGATAGGTAATATAAATTCATGGCTCAAAGAAAACTTTTTTTTATCAATGTAAATCACAGCAAAATGAGTTGCTTCACTTCCAGAACCAGAAGTAGTGGGTATTGCAATTAAATTGTTTCCTTTTTTTGTTATTTCTTTTTCATCAGTTATATACTTCTCTATTTCATCATCCTGATTAGCAAGTATATTTATTGATTTAGCCATATCAATGACACTTCCTCCGCCTATTGCAACAACCAAATCACATTTATTTTCTTTTAAAACTTCAATACCTTTCTTTACATCATAAATATTAGGATTTACTGAAAAATCATTAAAATGAGTAATTTCATAATTTTCTTTCAAACTATCTATAATTTCTTTACCATTTAAAGATTCAAAAGATTTTTTCCCAGTAACAAGAAATATTTTTTTCGAACCAAATCTTTTTATGATTTCAGGCAATTTTTTTAAACTTCCTTTGCCAATATGTTCTTCCTGGTTCATCTTAGGTGTTTCATAAATGCTTCTTTATTTTGTAAAGGTGTTGTACTCGGTCTTCCCAAATCTTTTCTTGCTCCTTTATTTACTCTTATTTCCAATAAAGAAGGTCCTTCATTTTCTCTTAAAAATCTCAAACCTCTTTCTAACTCTTCAGAATTCTCAGCTTTAATTGCAATTTTATAACCACATGATTTAGCTATTGAAGTAATATCAATATTAAATCCAACAGTGGGTTGTCCTCCAACAGAATCATGACTACCATTATTGAAAACAACATGCCTGAAGTTAGGAACCTGTTGTGAACCAGTTATAGCTAAAGCGCCCATATGCATTATCAAAGCACCATCACCATCAAAACAATATACCTGTCTTTCAGGTTTTTGCAATGCAATTCCTAATGCAATTTGTGATGCATGCCCCATTGAACCAACTGTTAAGAAATCTTGTTCATGTCCTTCTTTTCTTTTTTCTCTATATTCAAAAAGTTCTCTTGAAAGCATGCCTGTTGTTGATACAATTATATCATTCTCATTTAATTCACTTAAAACTAAATCTAAAGCATCTTCTCTTCCTAGTTCATAGTTTGTTATTAATTTATTTTTTAGTTCATAATGTTCAAAAGTATCCTTTCTTACAACTAGAGCATAAGGTAAACCTTTTTCTTTTAAAGAAGCAAACATTTCATTAAGACAAACTTTAGCTTCTTCTAAACTTTGTGGTAAAATACTGTAAGGAATTCCTAATGTAACTAGTAAATCTAATGTTATTTTTCCCTGCTTAACATGTTGAGGTTCATCATGTACTCCTGGCTCTCCCCTCCATCCTATAAGCAAAATCATAGGAATTTTATAAACTTCAGGGTCTGCTAGTGATGTTAAAGGATTTACGGCATTTCCTTGTCCTGAATTTTGCATATATACTAAGGGTATTTTTCCAGTTGCCAAATGATATCCAGATGATAAAGATATTGCCCCACCTTCATTAGCAGTAATAATGTTATTTTTAGAATCAACATTATCCGTAATATAAGCACAAAAATCTTTTAATAATGAATCAGGCACTCCTGCAAAAAAATTAATCCCCCTATGAGTAAGTTCATTATAAAAATCCAGGCAACTTAACATTTAGTTTCCTCCTGGAATTAAATTTAAAATATCTTTTATAGGCATGCAATACTCTTCACTTTCAGTAGCTCTTTCATTTAATAATATAGATTCAGCTGTTTTAACCATTGCAGGATATGCACTTCTCAATAAATGATTAGCATAAATAACAATATTTACCCCATTATCGCTTAATTCTTTTTCAGTAATTTTATGGTAAGTTGTTGGAACAGCAACTAAAGGAACTTTTTGTTCAAATGTTTTATATCTCTTGCAGAATTCTAATATTTCATCAGGTTCTTTTTCTTTGCTATGAATCATAATAGCATCTGCTCCTGCTTTTATGTATTCTTTAGCTCTATTAATTGCATCTTCCATGCCTTTTCCTAAAATTAAGCTTTCAATTCTCGCAATAATCATAAAATCATTTGTAACCTGACTTTTCTTTCCAGCAGAAATTTTTTTGCAGAAATTTTCAATTGAATCTTGATTTTGCTCTACATCTGTTCCAAATAATGAATTTTTTTTCAATCCAATCTTATCTTCAATTATTATAGCCGATACCCCTAATCTTTCTAATGTTTTAACAATATAAGGAAAATGTTCTACAATACCTCCTGTATCTCCATCAACAATTAATGGTTTTGTTGTTACTTCTAATATTTGGTGTATTGTATTCAATCTTGAAGTCAAATCAACGAATTCAATATCAGGCTTTCCTTTTACAGTTGAATCAGTTAAACTGCTTATCCAGATTCCATCAAATTCTTTATTTTTGCCTTCTTGTTTTACTTTAGTATGTTCAACAATTAATCCTGTCAAACCACTATGAGCTTCCATTATTCTCACAATATCTTTTGCTTCAAGCAATCTCCTTAATCTCTTCATTCTAATTTCAGGAGTTGTACCAATTTCTTTTAATCCTTGATTTAATTGTGTAGAAGATATTCCAGGAGTATATTCTGGTTCAATTAATTTGCCACCCCACTCATTTAAAGCATCAATTACTCTTTGCCTGACTTCTTTTTGTACACCTGTTTTCCAATCATCTCCATGAACAACATAATCTGGTTTTAATTTTTTTAAATTAGGAACATAATCTAATGTTTCTTGTGCAATAACATTATCAACCCCTTTTAGGTTTTCAACAATGATTTTTCTTTGCTCATAAGATAAAAAAGGAAGTCTTTTGTAGCTTGCTATTGCCCTATCAGTCAATAACCCAACAGTTACTTCTCCAAGACTTTTTGCAACATTAATAATATTCAAATGCCCTGGATGAATCAAATCCGCACTCATTCCAACATAAATTTTTTTCATTTTTCCACATTTATTGAATCAATAATCCCTAATAATTATCCATTACTCAATTTTATATATCTTTCTTATATCTAAAATATCATAACTAGTAAGTAGTAATAAAGAAAAGGTTTATAAAACTTTATTTCCATTAAAAAACATGGTAAGATACCTAATATTAAAGCATTATATTAATGGAAAAGAAACTTTTGATGAATATCAAAAAGGCATTGTTAACATTAACAGCGCTATAGATATTTCTAATACTCATAACCTCGGTTTTCAATTTGGCTTAAAATTAGCAGTTGATGAAAATTTAGATAAGGATTTAATTGCTGAAGTAAAATTAGTCGAGTTGCCAGATATTTGGTTTTTATATGACCCAAAAAACAGAGGTCCTGGAACAAGCTATAGGCAGATTTTATTTAATCCAACTTTTTCTCCAGTTACAGGAGACTCTAGTCTTGTAATAAGTGCTGATTTAGACCAATATGCTATTAACACCCAAGATGCATTAAATCAATTAGCAGAGTTTGCTGAAAGAGTTGAAACTAACAAATCACTATATGCAACAGGCTCCAGAGATATTCCTGTTGTTTTAGCAACAAGTCCAAGAAATAGCGATTTAAGAGTAATTCATGAATTATTTCATTCATTAATAATTGGAAGTGAAAAATTAAGAACAGGGGAGCAAAAAACAAACGTAACTCCTGCTTATCACGAAATAGGAGAAAGCACTTCTGGTTTATACATAATAAACTTTTCTCACCCTTCTTATCCAGAATTAACAGGATGTGTTGTTAGAGCATCTCAATCAGTAGACTTAAGAGGATTTGCAACAGATTATTACACAGCTATAAAATCAGCAGAACTTGGAGAATTAGAAAGAGGTTATGTCCAATCTAAAGAAAATATATTTTATACTAAAAAAAATCCAGATGAAGAATTTGTAGTAGTAAAAAGATTAATTACAAATCAAACAAGAGAATTAGGAAGAACAGATATTCATGACAGAATTTTAAGAGGATTAAACTTAAAACAAAACACAGACAGGCTTTCTGAATTTTATCCAAGAGACGATGTAGAATTTGTAAGAGATTTAATGTTACAATCATTAGAATGAAGTTAAATTAAAATGGCAAGATTAATGAATAAAAATGGATGTTTGGATTTAGCAAAAAAATTAATTGAAAAACATCCAGATATTTTGAATTCTCCAGAAGGATTTTTGCTTCATTTAGGAGACACTTATGACATTGCAGGTGAAGTTGTTGATGCATCTTTTTCAAGATATCCTGGTTTAAGGTTAAAATTAAGCAAAGAAGAAGTAGCATTAGCAGCAGGCTTGCATGATATTGGAAGGCCTTTATCAGATAAAACTCAGGTGTTTCATGAATTAATTGGAGCATCTTATATTGAAGATGAAGGCATTAAAGAAAATGTCGCTGATTCATTAGCAACTATTTACAGAATTGCACAAATGTTTAGACCACATTATCTTGTAGCAGAACAATATGAAGATGCAGAAAATTCAATAACAAAAGCAAAATTAAAACCAATAGATCCTTTATTATTGCTTCCAAGAACCTGGCAAGAGTTCATAGTAATTTATTCTGAACTTAGCAACATAAATAGCAAAAGAGTCTCTATTCAGGAAAGAATAGCAGATGTTAAAAACAGATATGCTAATGATCCTGAATATAATCAAAATACTTCTTTTATTAGGGCAATGCAATCAGGGCTTCCAGAGTCTTAAGAACTTGTGAAAGAGTAAAACAATTAACAGAAGGAAAATTAACAGAGCAGGAAATATCAAGATATGGTTTTATCTAATCTTTCTTCAAAAGCATCTTAACCATAGTAAATCCAACATGCAAATTATGCCTGAATGTAACAAAACTGCTTAATGTTCTTTTTATGTTTCTCCAAATCATTGACGGATTAGTGTAAACTACAAAGTATGCTTTTTTATATAATTTAAATAATTCTTTATGCGTTAAATAATCCAAATTGTAAACCGGATCATTATGGAACTGATATTTGTTCCAGTCATAATGAAACAATCTCTTTTCGCTTCTAAGCTTATTAAATAATTCAGAACCCGGCAAAGGTGTAAAAATTCCAAATTTAACAACATCGCTTTTTATAGATCTTGCAAAATTAATAGTATCCATTATTGTTTCTTTAGTGTCATTTGGAAATCCAATTATAAAATAAGTTAATGTTTTTAATCCGGTTTTATGAGCTCTTTCAACAGTTTCTTTTATTTGTTGCAAAGTAACCATTTTTTTTATGCAATAGAGCATATCCTGGTTTCCAGATTCAGCACCAATATTAACTGCATAGCATCCTGCTTTTTTCATAAGCTTAAATGTTTCCAAATCATTTTTATCAGCCCTTAAGCTGCATACCCATGCAATGTTTATTTTTCTTTTAATTATCTCCTTGCAAACTTCATCAACATGGCTTTTTATTACAGTAAAAGATTCATCAACAAACCTTATTTCTTTTACACCATAATTTTTAATCAACATTTCAATTTCATCACATACATTTTTGGCACTTCTCAATCTTAATGTTCTTCCAAAAACACTTTTTGAGCAAAATGTGCACATTCCAGGGCATCCTCTGCTTGTAAGCATTAAAGCCATTGGTTTTCTTAATTGTACGGGATGCGAATAATCATTTATATTTACTAAATCATAAGCAGGAAATTGAAGACTATCTAAATCATTTATCAACTTTCTCAGGGGATTTTTAATTAATTTATCCTTCCAATAAGCAATTCCTTCTAATTTAGTAATAGACTCATTTTTTTCTATTGTATTAAGAAGTTCAACAATTGTTTCTTCTCCTTCCCCTATTACCAAATAATCAAATTCATTAGCCTTTTCTAAATCTTCAAAAGGAGCTGAAGTTGCATGTGAACCGCCCAAAATAGTAATAGTATCAGGATGTATCTTCTTTATATATTCTGCAATGTTTCTTGCATTTTTAAACATCATAGACATAGCAGTTATTCCAACAACATCCCATTCTTCTTTTAAAATATTCAATTGATCAAGGGGTTTATCAACAACCTGTAAATCTAAAATCTTAACATAATCTTTTCTTTTTTCTCTTATAGCAGAGGCAATGTATAATATTCCCAAAGGAACAGCAGCAACTACTAATCCTTTCATCCTACCATATCCTTCTCTTTCACTTGTTTGTATAAGTAAAACTCTCATATAAAAAACGAATTTTGAACATTTAAATGCTTTATTGTTTTTAATTATTGAAGTGTTTTTACTGTTTTATCAGGATTAAATTTTTCTTTAAAGTCTTTTAAGAAATAAATCATCCAAAAGAATTGTGATGCTCCTATTACTATAGTGATCATAAATAAAGATAAAACTTCATTTATGTAAAAATTAGCAGGCAATCCTACATAAACTAAAGGTAGAATAACAAATGCAACAATTCTTGCATCTTGATAGCACAATAAACTTTGATATTTCCTTTTTCTTGTTTTATTTAATAGTAATCTTATTGTTAAGTTCTGTAATGGATACAAAAAATACATTAATATAAAAAAAGGAAGTAGCATTTTTAAAAACAATTCATTTTTATTAAAGAAAAATGCTACAAATACTGCTATTGTACCTATATAATTAGGAATAGCATCAAATAAATGCCCAATTTTGCTTGTTCTGTTTGTTAATCTAGCTAGTCTACCATCAACTTCATCTAAAATATTTCTTAAAACAATAAATGCTACACCCCAAATAAAACTTCCTTTGAAAAACAACCATGCACCATAAATATAAAATCCTAGAGAGATTAAAGACACCATATTTGGAGTAATAAAATAAGTAAAATTTGCAAAAAACCAAGTAGCATAAACAGCCAACTCAGAGAATATTATGTTTATTAATGATTGAGGCACATGAGTTAATTTTCTAATTTCTTGTGTATTATACATTATTATCTCCCCCAATCATTTTGTACATTATAAGAAAAGATATCAAAAATATCCACAAGGTTATGCAAGTTCCAGTAACAATCAGGTTTATCATAAAAATCACTTTTTTTTTAATATTTAAATAGTTTGTGAAATTAAAGTGAAAAATTATGAAACCTTTATAAATTCAAGCTTAAGTTAAATTTTATGAAACTATGCCTGGTTAGTTTAAACTATAATAGGGGAGATGCTTTTCCAATTGGTTTGGTTTATTTAGCCACTTATTTAAAAAATAACTGCAAATTTAATATAGACTTAACAATATTAGATTCTAATTTTGATGAGCCTGTTTTTGAAAAAATAATTGAGTTGAAACCAGATATAATTGGGATGAGTTCTATGACCATTGATTATCAAAAAGCAATAAGTCTTGCAGAAAAAATTAATAATCAAACTAAAAGTTCTATTCCAATAATTATTGGAGGGGTTCATATTTCAACCCTGCCTACTTCTCTTGATAAAAATTTTACATTGGGAATAATAGGTGAGGGCGAGGAAACTCTTCTGGAAATTCTAAATTTGTATGAAAAAGAAAAATCATTAAAAAATGAAAACTTAAAAAAAATAAAAGGCTTGGTTTTTCATGAAACTAATCAGGTTAAAATTACCGAAAAAAGAGAATTGTTTGACTTGAATAATCTGTCTGTAATGGATAAGTCCTTCATCAATAAAAATTATTTTAATTCAAGAATCATGCATAATGGCAAAAAAGGAGTTTCAGCTTATATAATAACGAGCAGAGGCTGCCCCTATAATTGCGTATTTTGTTCTACTAAAATATTTTGGCAAAAAGTCAGGTTTCATCCAGCTGAAAAAGTAGTTCGGGAAATAGAAGACTTTTATAAAAACTACAATGCAAGGCATTTTGATGTCTGGGATGATTTATTTACTATAAACAAAGAAAGATTAAAAGATATAATTACATTATTAAAAAATAAGAATATTCTAAATAACATAACTTTTGCTGTTCAGGCAAGAGTTAATCTTATTGACGATGAAATTTGCAGTCTAATGAAAGAATTGAATGTAATCTATGTTGGTTTTGGGTTTGAATCAGGTTCAGATAAAATGCTTAAATATTTAAAAAATGATGAATCATTAAGTGCTGAAAAAAACAGAAAAGCAGCTAAGTTATGTAAAGATTATGGCTTTCTGGTAAATGGTTCTTTGATTTTTGGCAGCCCGAATGAAACAATTGAAGATATGCAAAAAAGTCTCGAATTAATTGATTATTTTGTTAAAATAAATGTAGACAATATCTGGACATTCATAATGACTCCTTTTCCATCAACCAAAATGTGGGAAATAGCAAAAGAAAGAAAAAAAGTTGATGATTACAACATGGACTGGAATTTGCTTTCACATCAGAATATTGATAATCCTTTAATGTTGGATGATTCTATAAACAAAGAAAAATTCAAGGAAATATTTTTAGAAGGAAGGAAAAAGTTAAAATATTTCAAATGGCAAAAAATAAAGAGAGATTTAAGGCAAGGTAATATTGGTTTAATGATTAAAAATGTTTTAAAAAATCCCAAATTACTTTTTAATATGGTTTTTAAAAAAGAAGTTGTTGCTGAAAGATAGAAAGTTATTTAATTCAACTTTCTTCTTATCGTTTATGAATATAAAGCTATTTTTAAAAATTGCATTTAGTCTTTTTCTTTTGTCTTATTTAGTTTATCTTGTAGATTTTAAAAAAGTATTAGAAATCGTAACGAACACAAATCCAGTTTTAATACCTTTACTTTTCTTCTTTTGTTTTTTAGTCTGGTTCATGAATGGAATTACAGTTCATTTTTTTATAAGAGCATTTAACATAATTATACCATTCTGGAAGATAGTAAAGCTAAATTTACAAAGTATAATTTATGGTTTGGTTCTTCCAGGAAAATTAGGAGAACTAAGTATTGTTTATTTATTAAAAAAAGAAGGTTTAAGCACTTCAACAGCAGTAACAATTGCTTTTTTAGACAAATTTGTTTCATTTAGTTTTCTTGCACTATTGTCAATATTTGGTTTTTTCATTTTTCTTAAAAGAGATATAGCATTAATATTTACTCTTTTAGTTTTAATTATTATTTTTTTAACAATTTTCTTATTTTTCACAAAAAAAGGCAGAATCCTGTTTTCCAAATTCATTTTTAAAAAATACCGCGAGAAATTCTCTAAAATTTTAGAAGAAACTTATTTAATCTTCAAGAAAAATCCAGAAGCAATTTTAATAAATATTGTTCTAACAATCTTAAAGTGGGTAATCTATTTCATAAGTTTTTATGTTGTTTTAATTTTATTAAATGTAAATATTTCTTTTCTAACATTAAGCATTATAATTGCAACAAGTGCATTATTGTCTTTTATCCCAATTACAATAGCAGGATTAGGCATAAGAGAAACAAGTGGTTTTTTCATGTTAACTCAGGTTGGAATAGATGCAAATGTTTCAGCAACTGTTTTTTTATTAATTACAGCAACAAGGTATGTTTTAGGTGGCATACTTTTGATTTATTATGAAATTAAATCATGGATTAAATAATCATTTTTGATTTTTTCCTAAAAAGCATACGTGCCAGGTTATAATTTCATTTAAGAATGGAATCTTTGCTGTATTTACTGGAGAAAATCTAGTCCATGTGCTTGAAATTATAAACTCATTGTCTTTTAGCATTTTTTTAGCTTTTCTTATTGTGGTCCTGTGTAACCCATAATTTCCGTAATTTCGGTCGTACATTGTTGCAAAACTTTTGATATTGTCTTTTTTCAGCCAGTTGTATATTTTTAAGCATAACTTTTCTCCAAGTAAATGAAATGGTTTCAAAAAATGTCCTCCAACAGGAGAATAAAATGGTGGAAAACTCATGTACAAATAACCCTTGGGTTTCAAAACTCTTCGAATTTCTTTAATAACCATGTCAGGTTTAGGAATATGCTCAATTAGTGAACAGCAAAAAACAAAATCAAAAGAATTGTCTTCTAAAGGAAATTTTTTTGTCACATCAAACATCTTAAATTTTATACTAGGGTCAACATTAAGGATATAAGGTCTGCCTATATCATTGATAGTTAGGTCATTGCTGTTTTCTTTGAATATAATAGAATATCCTCCGCTGCCAACGCCCAATTCCAAAACATTCATTTTTGATAAATCAATTTTTCTTTTTCTTAATTCATTTAAAATTTCTTTAGCTTGAAATTCCTGAAACTCAACATAATTGTTTTGTTCTCCTTTTTTGAATCCAACTAATCTCTTTCTTGCTAATTTAATAAATTGAAAAAATTTCATATTAGTTCCTCATGTCAGCCAAAAATCCAAATAATATTATTTGTATTCCTGTAAAAATTAAAATCAGCATTAAGAACATTAATGCAGTATGCCCATGTATGCCTGTAGTCAACTGAAGCATGACAAAATACAATCCTATCATTACGCCAATAAGCAAAAAAAATGCACCTATGCTTCCAAAAAATTTTATAGGATTGAAATCTCTTTCTATTCTTAAAATATTAATCCACGCCTTTATTGCATAATCCAATGGATTTTTGAATAATCTACTTTCTCTTGTTTTTCTTGTTGTTATTGGAACCTCGGCAATACTCATATTAGATTTAGCAGCCCTAATTAATTGCTCCTGAGTATAAGTAAATGTATTAATTATCTGTAACTTAGCAACTTCTTTATTAAAAGCCCTGAAACCTGTGGTAGTATCAGTAACTTTTGTTTTTAATAAATTAGTAAAAACCTTAGCAAAAGCTTTGTTTCCTAATTTCTTAATAAAACTTCCTTCATATTTTCCTTTTTCAAATCTGCTTCCAAGAACTAAATCATAACCATCTTTTACTCTATTAATTAATGAGGGTATGTACTCAGCAGGATATTGGCCATCTGCATCAGTATGTACTATAATGTCTGCATTTAAGTCCAAACATTCTTTCATCTCTCTTTGGAATGTTAAAGCTAATCCTAAATTTATTTTATTTGATTTTACAATAGCATTATTTTTTTTAGCAATTTCAACTGTTTTATCTTTGCTTCCATCATCAACAACCAAAATTTTATAATCCTCTTTAGTTTTATCCATTATTTTTCTAATTTCTTTAATTACATTTCCCAAGCTTTTTTCTTCATTGTAAGCAGGTATAGTTATAACAATCATGTTATAAATCAAATTTACAGATTTAAATAATTAATGTTTCTCATAAAATCATAACTACTTTAAAGAAGTTAATTGCTTTTTTATTTAATAGAAATATTTATATATAAAACATTTTGAATATTATTCATAAACTAATAATCTTAAAAGGAGGGATTATCATAATGGACAAAAAAAGAGTATTAAACATTTTTCTATTTATTGTTATTTTATTAATAGGGGCATATTTTACTTTAACATTAATTGCCTTAGTTATTTTATTAATAGGGGCATATTTTACAATGGCAGATCAAGGTGCACTTACTGTAGCAGGAATAAATATAACTGCTCCTTTAAATTATAGCAACATAACAACTGCTGGTATCTACACTTTTAGCATTTCAATTTCAACTACTGAAATAAATATAAGTAACTGGTCTTTAATAGATATTTATAATTCAGGGCTTTTTTACAATTTTGCATTTAATAATACTGTTGGTAATGGTACTAATGCTACTAAAGCTACTAATGATACATCATTATGGAATGTCCCCGATGGAGTTTACAATTTAACAGTAAATGTCTCAAACTATTCCTCATACATTGCATCTGTTTCAAGTGAACTTGTAAAAGCATTTAATATTACCTTAGACAGATATCCACCATTTGCTTTAGTTAATGAAAGTCAAGAATATGCATCAGGTGCAGGAAACAATGTCACTGCAATAGTCCAGGCTACAGATGCTGCAGCAGGAGCAAGTTCAGTAACAAATGCTACAAATGGTACAGCTCTAATGAATAATGCAACAGTAAGGTTTTCTTTTTCAGTAAATGATGGTGTAAAAAGTAAACCATTTTCTTGTAGCGTAATAGTAGATAGCATTACTAGAAATACATCAACAAATGCTGTAATAAATTCAACAAGAACAACACTGGACACCTATGGATTAAATTATGGCTGGCATTATTGGAATTTATCATGTACAGATCAGGCAGCACATACAAATACATCTATAATCAAGACAAGAGGATTTTTTGTGAATGATACATTAGCCCCATACGGTATATTTAGAGCTGGTAATAATGGTAATAATATGACCGTCCATTCGACAACAGTTTCATCCATAACTAATGAAACAGTAAACATTTCAAATGGAGGAGCTGTTACTAATAATGCAACAATAATGTTTTCATATATTGTTTTTGATAACATAAACAGCACAATTTCCTGTAATGTATCTGTTGATAATGTTGTTAAAAATACCTCAAGAACTGTTTACAATGGAACAAGAGAATATGTTAATGTTACAGGATTGCAGGCAGGATGGCACGCCTATAATCTAACATGTTGGGATGATGCAGCTAATACAAACTATTCAACAGCCACTTTCTTTGGTGGAATAGGCAACAAAAGCTTCTTTGTAAATGATACAATCAAACCAACAACACCAACATTGACTTTATCATCATCAACAGCAACGAGACCTAATTCAATAACATTAGCATGTGCTTCATCAGATAACATCGACTCTTCATTAACATATACTTATTCGTATAAACACCAAACATTAGATAGCAGTTATTCAGCAACAACAGCTACATTTACACCAGCAGATGCAGGTAAATATGATATAAAATGCAATGCTAACGATGATTTAAGCAATGCACAAGAGTCATCTGTTTCTGTATTAACAGTAAGTATGCCTACAACTAATTCGGGTACTGGTGGAAGTTCTGGTGGTAGCAGTGGAGGAACAGCTCTTCCAACAATAGAAGCTAATATTCCAGCAGGACAATCAAAAGAGGTTGGTAATTTGGATACATCAGCATCAGCAGCAGTTACAATGTCTTCAGGAAGTACAGCAACATTTAGTGTAGCAGGAGCTTCTCATAGTGCAGTAATAAAATCAATTACAGAAACTAGTGTTGTAGTAACAATAAGCTCTGACCCAATAGATGTTGAATTAACTGTTGGTGAAACAAAGGAAGTTGATGTTGATGCAGATGGTAAAAATGACTTGTCAGTAACCTTAGATAGCATAACAAGTGGTGTAGCAAACTTAAAATTCAAGTCATTAGCAGTAACAACTACAACAACAGAGCCTACAACTCCAACAACACCTTCAACAACAGAAACAGGAACATCATTAACCTGGTTATGGATTGTTTTAGCAATTGTAATAATTGGAGCAGGTGTTTACTTCTTTGTTATGAAAAAGAAGTAATTCTTTTTTTCTTTTTATTTTAATTTCTTATTTTCTAATTAAGAATTATTTTCTTTGCTTAAGCTTTATTTTTTAAAGAAAGCTTATAATTATATTCTTTAACAAGTTCAGAACTAGATCTTATTTTCTCTCCTAATCCATCTATTATAGGGACATTATATTTTAGGCATATTTTAGCTTCAGGAATTTCATTAGCAAACCTGTCTCCGCCCTTTGCAAGCACGCAGTTATCATATTTATTGAATAGCATTTCTAATGTATTGCAAACAGTCGAATCCTCATCCATAGAAATAACAGCTTCATCAACATGAACTAAAGCTTTTATTATCTTTATCCTGTCTTCAGCAGGCATAAAGAAATAGCCTTTTTTTAATATTGCCTGCTTATCATTATTTACAATAACAATGAGTTTATCTCCTAAATTTTTGGCTTTTTTCAAATATTCAACATGCCCAGCATGAATGGGGTCAAAATAACCAGAAGCTATTATTGTTTTCATTTTTCTTTTTTTAATACTACAAACCATCCAGTATAGATATCGTCTCCAAGCATTATATTGATTAATATCTTGAATGGATTTAATCTTGGGCATTTTTTTATTATTTTTAATTGTTTATAATTATAAATCTGGCATAATTGATTTATAGCTTTTAATGAAATAGGATATTTATGGTCAATATTATCCCAAAAATCTCTTAATGAAAAAAACTCTCGTGTATTTACAGAAGAAACAATAATAATTCCATCTTTCTTGAGATGTTTCTTGGTAAAATCAAAAAATTCATATATCTGATGCTTTTTTAGATGTTCTATAACTTGAAGCATCAAAATACAATCAAATTTATTTTCAATATGATTAATATCTTTTAAAGAGGTATAAACATTATATCCTTTATTTTTAGCTATATTCACAGCCCTTTTATCAATTTCAAAACCAGTTAAATGTGCCTCTTGATATTTTCTTCTGATAATATCAAATGTTGTGCAGTCTCCACACCCAAAATCAAGAATATTAAACTCATTTTTTATATATTGCAATGCCAATTCATTATCATTTTCAAATCTTAATATTTTAGCAAAAAAACCATTCCATCTTTTATGTTTATCAAACCAGTTTTTCTTTAATATTTCCATTTTCAGTGTAGGTTTTTTCTTCGTCTTTCTTTTAGTGTAGGTTTTCTTTCTTTAGAAAGAAAAAGTACGCCGAGACTGGGACTTTCAGTTCCTTTTCTTTCTTCAGGGTGTTCTTTTCCCTGAAGGCTTTTCTTACAAGAAAAGGCTTCTTTTGAACCCAGATATCCTTTCGGAAACCAGCTGTCTTCCAAGAATGTTTTCCATTCTTAGTTTCTTTTTTATTGAAGATTTTTTCTTTTCTAAAGAAAAAAGCTTCACTCAAGGCTGGCGCACTACCAGGTTATGCGATCTCGGCATATAAAAATAAAAAAGAACTACTTTTTAATATTATCCCAAGACCAGTTTTTTATCAAATGCTTGCATTTCACAGAAGTATCTAAATAAACGTTCTCTTTACTCTCTCTTACATCTTCACAAAACCATACATCATCAAATGGTTTTTTCTCTTCAACATATCTAAATTTAACTTTTTCCAATACACTTCTATGTATTAATATACATCCTAATCCAGCAGTAATAACTTCAATTAATTTATCCTCTTCAACATCTTTTAATCCTAATCTTAATGCATGTTTATCATCAACTCTTCCCCAAGCCATAGGCATTAATTCATTATCAACTATGTAAAAGTATAATCCAGAAACAACTTTATTTCCTGTCTTCAATAGTCTTTCAATAACATCTTTAGGCGGAATAACATCCTGTTCTAAAGAAAGAAAATAATCATAACCTTCATTCAAAACTTTCTCTCTTAATATGTTTCTGCTTTCGACAATGCTTTTTCTAGCAGCTTCATAAAATTTGCTTTTAATGCAAGGCAACTCTTTTTTAATTTCATTATAATATTCATCTGTTTCAGAATTATCCACAATTAAAACATCATAAGAAGGAAAAGAAAGGCTTTTAATAGATTCGAGATACTCTTTCAGACAGTATTTTTTCCTGTCTGAAGTAGGACATCCCACTAATATTTTAACCACTTTTTATAACGCCCAATAAGGCATATCTTAATTTTTCTGACACTTTAGTTAATTCTTCTTCATCCTTCCCATAAGCTACAATACAATTATCTTCAATCTTAATCTGGGTAGTTTCTCCTCTTCTAAACTCAATTACAGCAGTGTTATTATTAGCATCTTTACATGATTTTATTGGATACTCACTCCCATTATAATCTCCAGAATAAGCAAGCTGCCAGTCCATTTTATAAATTCCAGTTGAAGATTGGCCCATTAAAAAACTTAAAGATTGAACACTAAATATAGTTTCAAAATAAGTAAAATTTGATGGAACACTTAAGTAAAGTTTTTCTTTTACTTCACCTTGTCCTGTTTGAGAATTATAAGTCTCTGGTTTTAGTAAAGGATAACCAATTCCTTGTTCAACTTTAATATACTCTAATTGTTCAGGTAAATTTCTAAAATTGTATAATATTCTATACTCATTTCCAGGATATTCCAAATCATACAATGAAATTTTTTCAGTGCTTATGTTGCAAAATCTAAACTTGCCTTCATTTATAACATTTTTATCAGAGCAAACAGCTCCATTTTCTAAATAAAAAGCAGTTTCATTTACTTGTGTTTTTCCATTATAATAATCAACAGCATAAAATATTAAAGCTCCTATAAATATAACAACTAAAAATATCAATATTCCATTTATTGTCTTTTCTTTCATTCTCCAAAAACCCCCAAAATTATATAATTTATTTTGTCAACCTCTTTATTTATATCTGTTAAGCTTCCTTCTAAAACATAACACTTATCATCCTTATATACCCTGCTTTGATTGCTTATTTTAAAATAAAATCCATCATTAGTACAGTCTTTTACAGGCCAGTCATTAGGACAATTTTCTTCTTTAATGCATGCATCTACAACAGTTACACCTTTATTGTTTAAAACTAATCTAAGTTTTCCACTTACTATACCTAGATTATTCTGCAAATCTTTGTAATCATATAAGAAATACTGCTTTTGATTATTAATAGAAATTTGAGGTATCTCTATGCTTTTAACATCATCAGGCAGATTAGTAAAATAATAGCTTTGCCCATCTTTTTCTAATACCCAATAACCATTGTTATTAATAAATTTAAATCCATTATAATTTACAGAACCATCATTAACTTCATTAGTATTTTCAGGTTGATACATAAATCCAATAACACTACTCACCATAATAACTAAAATAAAAACAGCCCATATTATTTTCACAGTTTTTTGTTTCATAAAATAAATCTAAAATTGGAATTTAAAAGCATTTTGAAAGTAAGGGTTTGACACCCTTTACAAACATGGAAAAGTCCTTCATGAACATCCTAAAATAAAAACAAAGAATCAGAATTAAAAATAAAAAAAGAAGAAAAGAAAATATCTTTTCTATTTGTTTATGCAACAACTGTTGGACTTGATACTGAGCCAGTTACAGTTACTGAAGTTCCCTTCAAGTTAGCTGCATTAGCTTTGTAACTTTCCAATACTTTTGCTGCGGTTGCAGTTTCTTCCTTTTCCCAACCAGCTACAATCATAGCTACTTTTGCACCGTTGTCTTTCATAACAATAGTTGCTTCGCCTGATTTGTAATTTGCACTACAAGTTGGGTAAGTTCCGTCTACACCTAATAATTTAGCAGCTACTGTGTTTGCACAAGGTCCACCTACAACAATTGCATTGTATATGCTTGCATCAGCTACGTCTGTATCTTTTAATATGGTTGGATCAGCTACTGTTCCACTAGCTCCACCACTTACAGTTGCACTTATTGGTGTTATCCATACCTTACCATACATTATCTTTTCAGGATATGTTAGGTATACATAATCATTGCTTTTATGCTCGTCATATGTTTCTATTAAAGTACCAAAGTGGCTTCTTCCCATCTTTTCATAGGTTTCTGTTTTGTCTCTCTTTTGTAAACTACTGCTTAGGTTAGATGCAGATGCTGCAATTTTTGTATAAGTTCCATCATAGTCAAGTTCTATTCTGACTGAGGAATTTAGTCCACCATTACCACCATCAGCCATTAATCTAGTAGCTGTTTCTTTTGAAGTTGTAGTATCTCCTTCTGTAACACTAATATTACAGTTTCTTGCAAGTTTGTTGTACATAGTCGATGCATTAAATACACCTTGTGCAATTTGCATATCATCAGCGGTTCTAAATGTAATATTAGCACCGTTTTTAGTGTACAATGAACCACCATTATCATTAATGCTTGTAAATCCTATATTGCCGTATTTATTTGAAATGTTCAGGCTAAATGAATTATCCATGAACGTAAATGCTGAAGCTGTTTCTGGCGTATAGTCTACATTAGTGTAAGGTGTTCCTGTATCTACTACTATAAAGTCTGTTTCATTATTTGCAGTATCAATATCCACAATCTCTATTATGTGTGAATCTGCATTTGCAACAGTACCAAAGGTATACAAGAATCTAGTTCCTTCTAAATCAGTTATATCTGTTCCTTCACCCACACTTGCATTTGATAAATTTGCTCCATTTTCTACAACAAACTGATTGTCTGCATCTTCTCCTAATAAGAGTTGATTAGTATCATTTCTGTAACAGAATACAAATTTGTCTAAACTTCCACCATTAGTTGGGGTTGAAAGAGTAAATGAACTGCTAGTTGATTCAACTTTAATATTATCAACTAATGCACTTTCAGAAGTCACTCCACCAAATACAAATTTAAATGCTCCAAAAACAGGGTCTTTATATTCTTCTCCTGCTTTCAAGTATTTTTTTTCATTTGGTGTATAAGTTACATTCCACATATCAAATCCACCATTACCAATATGTGCAACAGTGTCACTTATTTCAACTTCATTAACTTTGACTTTCTTTCCTTCTTCAATTTCAACCTTATTAGCACCTACAACAATTTCACAGGAATCAGAACCACCTGTTAAACCAGTTGCAAATACATCAGTTATACCAACAATAGTTCCATCAGACATCTTTTTAGTAGCACCTTTATCTAATAAATAAGTAGCGCCAGCATATTCAATCTGACATTTTGTTCCATCAGAACTTACAGAGGTTACAGTTACACCATTTAATGGAGTTCCGCCTTTAACAATAGTACCTTTTGCAGCCCCACCAGCTAACATTACAAATTTAGTAAGGTTACCTGTAGAACTTACAGTTGCATCAACAATTGTATATGGTTTTCCTAAGACATTAATGTCTACACCTTCAATATCAGCAGCATTAGCTAATGTATCTGTAGAGTCCATATCAAAATTGTATAAATACAATGATGCAGAACTTGATTTACTTACATATAAGTAATCACCCATCGCATCATTACTGCTTAATGTATCTCTATCATTGATAAGTTGTAGGGTATTTGGATAAAGATACAATTTTTGTGTATATGTTGTTGTAAGAGAATTAGTTCCCTTAGTATCTGAAAAATCTTCTTTCTTTAATATTGTTCGCAAATCAGAATGATCTAAGTTTGTATGTAAATCTGATACATAATCATTAAAACTTAAATGATTTGAACTCTTATCCAACAAAAATGCGTCTCCACTTACAGAAACAGTTCCCGCAACTGCAGGTGTAACAGCTGTCTTCAATCCAGCAACAACACTCATAGCTGCAGCTTGATCTAATCCATTTGCACTGTGGATAACAGCTAAACTACTATTGTATGCACCATTGCTTACGAATGGAGCTGGATATGTATCCAATGTTGCTGCCATAGCACCCATCATTGTTGCACCAACAAATGCGGCACCTGCTGAAACAGCACCAATTTTCCTAATAATATTTTTTATACTTTGCATTTATAACACACCTCCATGTGTTTCCCCATTGCTGGGTTTATTATTATAGACTCTTCTGTCTATATGATATCTAACCTATCTCTGGCTTTCGTTTATAAAGTTTTCCCACTTTTCCTAATTTGTTTTAACAGAATTCATTAAAATTTCATAGCTACAAGCTCTATAAAGGCAAATCTTAAAACATATCTTTCATTTTCATTTATCAAAAGTAACTACAAAATTCAGGTAAGATATAGAAGAATGTAACCTTATTTATTTAGCAGGTTCATGAATTTTCTTAGCGCAGGTCAATTCGCTTTTTCTTTAATGCAGGTTCGTATCGGGTTCGTGAAGGGCGGAACAATATTTGGCAGGTTCATAAAGGGCATCTTTTCAGGTTCGTGAAGGGCGGAGCCCTTACCTGCAAACATCAATTTTGACTTTAATGTCAGTTGAAGCAATTGGTTGCAATGAAGAACTTATTGAATTTTTGCATTCTTTGCCTATCTTCATATTAAGATTTTGTCCAGAAGCAGTAAAATAATAATCAATATTCTTCTCTACACTATTATTAATAATCTTAAATATAAATCCTTCAAGTTCCTTACAGTCTTTTAAACAAGAAGTATAATTAAACTGGCAATTAGTAATCTCATCTTTAACTTGTATATTGCATAAACTGCTTTCCATTATAGTTTCTCTTAAAGAATTAGCCTTCAAGCTTAAATATTCATTATCAAAACTATCTTCATCAGGAACTAAAGATGCTTTTAATATAAACAACCCAATAACAACAAGTAAAACAACTATTATAACTAATCCTACTGTTTCTACCTGTCCCTTTCTTTTCATTTTAGCTATACCACCTAACCATAATTTTTCCAGGATTATTCATCTTAGTAAATGGATTATAAATCAAAACAGACCTGCTAATCTCTTGCTTGCTACTTACTTTTTTAGGTATATTGCTATTAACTAAATACTCATTGCAATTAGGATAATTACCTTTAGAGCATCTTATTGTTCTATTAGAATACTCAGAAACAATAATTTCCATATTCCTTAATCCAAGATTAATTCCCAATAACTTAGAGCTGTCAATTACACCTTTTGAACTTCCTAAATAAGTATAATCCATATATTCTGAACCAGGCAAGCTAACTAATAGATTAAAAGCCCTATCTCTATCAAACTTATAATTCATTTCTTGAATTGAACCAGCATTATATCTGTTAAATACAATTAATAATATCCCTATAATTATAAAGAATACAAATAAAACCAAAATGGTTTCATACATTTGCATTTCACCTTTTTTATTCATAATTAACCTCTTTTAATAATTCAGTAGTTGATACTATTTTAACCTGATTTTGCTCTTTTAATCTTTTATCATTGCTCCAGATTGGACATTTTAATTTCAAAGCTAAAGCAAAATAATGAATATCTTTAAAATCAGGAGAAATTTTTTCAGCTTCTTTCATAAATTGAAAATATTCTTTTTCAGGTACTATTTTTATTATGCTCTTAAGCATGTTAAATATTTTTGTAAATTCTTCTTTTTTCTGTCCAGATTTTATTAATAATTCAGTTTCATATTTTTCAAATTCATCTAAAATATATGACGGAGAATATAATTCACAATTAAG
This sequence comes from Candidatus Woesearchaeota archaeon, assembly GCA_018303025.1. Lineage (GTDB taxonomy): Archaea > Nanobdellota > Nanobdellia > SCGC-AAA011-G17 > GW2011-AR20 > JAGVYZ01. Next base: position 3,970 of record JAGVYZ010000014.1, on the reverse strand, counting down.
ATTAAATATTAAATTTTGGGTTGAACTGCTTTTTATCAAAGCAGAAAATAATATATTAGCATCAAGAACTAGTTCCATTTTTTATGTTTTTTCATAGCCTTTTCGCTTACTTCTCTCCCCATTCTCAAAGCATCTTCTTCAGTTAAAGTGCTATCTTTTGTAAACGCCTTAAATTGTTTTAACATATTCAATCTTTGTTCTATAGCTTGTCTGGCTACAGCACTCCAGTTAATTATCTTCTCTTTATCCATTTCTTTTTTCAATTCCTCAGAAACTGATAATGTTATATTTGGCATGTTTCCTCCATAATGTGTAATATGTGTATTATGTGCAAATATTTAAATCTTTGCTTTTAATAAATTCCAACACAATTCATCCCAATAAGCATTCTATTCTCTTTTTCCAATAAATCAAAGTTCTCGTCTAAATTTTTCAATTCTTTCATTTCATTTAATATCTTCAAAGCATTAGAATACTCGCAATCTTTTAATGAAGCTACTTTCTCAAAATATAAAGAGGATATCTCCTTTATCTTATTATCAATCTCATCAAGTAAGCATTTTTGATTCTCTCCTATTAATATACCAAGTAACATTTCATCATTATAATATTTGTATTTAGCATCTAAATTTTCAACTATTTTATTATTAACGTCAACATAGTAATTATCTTTTCCTTTAGTATACAAATTTTTATTAAAAAATATCTTCCTTCCAGTTAATGAATTAAAATTGCTTTTCAGGGAATCAGGTATTTTCTCTAATAAACTCTCATCCTGTAAATTAAATTTAGCATCTTTATCAACAACATAATAAAAATTAGCTATCTTAAATGGATAATTAAAATTAGATTGCCAGACAATGGTATTATCTTTTAATCTATCACCAGCAAATATAATCTTGTCTGTTTTATGTGAATCAGGTGAACCTTTGATTTGTATTACCCCGCATCTTATGCTCGTTTCTTTTACAAAATTTAAGCTTACACTAATTTCCTCATTGCCTAATTTTTGAAAAGCATTATTCAAATTATTTACAATCTCAAAATCCGTTTTCCTCTCCTGTAAATCTTTATATTTCATTGCAAAACTAGTAAACAAAAATATGATTATAACTCCTGCAACTAATGAAAAAATCCAGATAAACTGCATTCCCTTTTTATTCAACATTTTTAATATTTACTATAACTTCTCCGTTAATAACCTTGTTTTCCAAAACAAAAGAAAATCCTTTTGTAGTATCAAAACATTCATTTCCTTTTAAATTCTTCACAACAAAATAATCCTTACCTTTATCCTTAAAATTAAAAATAACTTTGCTTTCTTCAACACAAATTTTAACAACATCTCTTGGTGCAATTAAAGGTTTATATCTCGAATCTTTTGAATATTCTAATTTAGAATTAACATCCAAAGCATAAACATTTTGAATTATTTTATCAAAATTTGTTTCAAAGCTTGTTATTTCAGCATCTTTATTAAATTCAATGAATTTTCCAACACCTAAAAATCCAAAATACAAAACAAATCCAATTAAAACAACAATAAAAATATAAGTAAAAATCTGATCCATCCCTCTTTTATTCATATATTAGTACCTCTTTACTCATTTTTATAAACTTCTCTGTTTTTCTTAAAAAGTCATCAAAGTCATTCTTGCTAAAATAACCTGCCCTGTATTCAGCCTTTGCTTTATTATTAATTGCTTCCTGTATGATATCTTTATAACTGGAATATTCAGCTTTAATAAATTTCCTTTTTATTAATTCCTGAAAAAGAATTCTCGCATCATCATGCCTTTTTGCAGTTGTATTGAGAAATTTCATAGTTAAGGCATCATTAGCTTTAATTATTGAATGAATTAACATTGCAATTCCAACAGAATATTTTTCTCTATTTTCTTTTAGAATTATTTCCTTTGCACTTTCCAGCCAGATTTTTGCCTGTTCAAAATGGGTCCTTTCCATATAAAACCTCTTTGTTTTCTTTTACAGACTTAATAAAATTATCTTCTTTTTTTATTTCCTTTAAACTTAAAATCATTCCTGAAATTGTTTTATTCATTCTTAGAGATAATTCCGTAGCAGCATCATAAATTTTCTTTTCTTCATCCTTATTATGTTCCTTAACTATTACTAAAATGTCAATGTCACTCTTGGATCTTATTTCTCCAGTGACACTTGATCCATATAAAATTATAGAAATCGGATTGTACTTTTTTATTTCATTAGCAAACTCTTTTGCTATTTTTTTAGCATTATTTTGCTCAAAATTGAGCAAGTTCATTATTTCTTTTAACATTGAGTTATTCTCTATAACCTCATAAACTACATCTTTTTTGTTTAGTTTAAAGGTTTTTAATAATTTTAATTCTTTTAAACCTTCTAATGTCCTATAAACAGTAGCATGGGGTAACTTGGTTTTTTCTTCTAAAAAAGAGCAGCTCCACTGTCTCTTTGGATATTCTAAAATTTCTCTTACAATCTTTTTCCTTTTTTCTGAGCTAAGAATAAAGGATATTAAATCAGTTCGCATTTTGAACTAATCAGTTCATTATATGAACTAATATTTAAATCTTTTCTAATTTATAGTATCTCCGCATGAGTGTTAGTACTTTAAAATTAATCCACAAAATTTAAATACTTAACCTATCTAATAGATAGGTTATGAAAAGAGTGAAAGTTATAGAAAAATCAACACTTACTCTGAAGGGAATTAAGTGTTTTCTTGAGCGAGAAGTAAAACCTTTTGGAACAAGTGGGAGAATAGATTTTCCAAAAGAATTCATTGGTAAAAAGGTATATGTGATAATTGCAAATGGATGAGAATAAAATAAGTTTTAGTCTGGGAATCCTAAAACATTTTATTAATGATTCATTAGGATTAAATTATGAAGATAATAAAATTACAGGATTCGAACTTTTAAATTCGATTATAGATGCTTCGGCACATAATACCTATGTTGAAACTATTGGAAATAAAGCAGATACACTTTATCGTCGGATAAAAGAATCTCCAATAAGCATGACTACTTATGCTTATCTGAATTATATAAGCAGATTATCTGCAAAATTAAAGTTAACTGAAAAAGAAGTTATTCTTGCTTTTGATTATACGGATGAAGATTTTTATGGAGATGTGCAAGGATTTGATATTCATGGATGGACAGGAAAAGATGCTGTTACAGGGCATTTTAAATTTATTACATGCAGTATAATCTCCGACGATATTCCTGAGAAAATACCTTTAATTTCTATTCCAATTAGATTGGGACATTATAAAAGCAGTGTAATTTTACACTGCTTGACATTGATAAAAGATTATGTCAGAAAGATAAATTTAATTTTATTTGATAGAGAGTTTTTTAATAAAGATTTAATGTACGAATTGACAAAATTAAATTATCCTTATCTTATCTTTGTTCCGAAGCACAAAGATAAAAAAGAAATTCTTTATCCTATGAAAATAGATGAACAAGTAGCAATTTATAATGATTTTAAGGTTAATAAAAATCAAAGTAAATATGCTGGAGAAAATATTTTAATTTTTCTTAAACAGATTTATGACCCTAAAAGTGAAAAAAATTATGATTGGGTTTTTGCAACAAATATCGAGGAAGTTTTACTTGAAAACTTGGTTATGACATATAAAAAAAGATGGAGAATTGAAACGCAGTTTAGAGTTCAGGATGAAGCAAGGATAAAATGCAAATCTAAGGAAATGAAAATAAGATATTTTTTATTTATGTTTGAGCAAATGCTTCAAACAATTTGGATTTGTTTCTATAAAGATGAAATAAGTTTTAAGGAATTTTTAATAGAAATGAGTAAAGTTTCAAAGAAATATACGAATGTCCAACAATAAAGAGTTTTCATATGGAGATAACGTTCCATAGGGAAATGCAATGCCTCTTTATTCAAGGTATTTTAGTAGAAGGAAATATCCTTCTACGCTGTTTTAGCGGAGATACTA
>JAGVYZ010000035.1 GCA_018303025.1 Candidatus Woesearchaeota archaeon | reverse complement strand
AAATCATCTTTTTTTATTATTGCTTTTGTGAAAATATTAGAACCTAATGGGACTAAGATTTCATCTTTATCTTTTATTTCTGAAAATGATGAAACTGTTTCTTTTAAGGATAACAGAGAATTTAATTGTTCATGAGAGTTTTCAAGCTTTTGCTGTAATGCTTCGTAGTTTGAAGCTAGAATTTGAAGCTCTGCCTGTAGTTCATTACTTTGACTTTTTTGCTCTTGATGTAAGGGTTTGGCACCCTTTACGAACCCGCTATTATTTTGCTCTTGATTGTTTGGGTTTTGCTTCTGTGACTGATTTTTCATTTTTATTTTTTAACCTTGGGATTGTTATTTTTAATCCTGCTTCTTTCATTAATTCACGAACTTTATCTGAAGAATCTGTTTTCTTTACACTTAATTTTTTATCTAAAAATTCCAAATGAGATAAATTGCATTTTCTTCTTTTAACATTTCCGTCTATTAAAACGAACTTATCATCTATTTTTTCTACTATAACACAATAATGTCCTGCTTCTCTTCCATTAAGTTTAATGCATAATTGTCCTATCATTTTATTCTTTCCTTACACTTTGTATTATTCGTTTTCTAGCGCATTTATGGCAAAGATTACCGCCATATTTTCTTTCTACTTTTTTTTGTGAATTAGTTGTGTTTCTTAATTTTGAGACAGATAATGCTGAAATTCCATGTAATACTGTTTTGCAGTCTGCACATTTTATTCTGGCTGTTTTTCTTGCCTTATAAACAAGTTTTGAAACTCCACTTGGAACTCTAACAAATATCCTTCTTAATGTTCTTGAACGTTTATTTGGTCTTGGCATAAAAAGAATGAAACTAATGTATTTTTAAGACTTTCCTTATTATCATGCTAAAGACTATTGAAGATAAGATATAGACCCAAATCCAGCTTAAACCAAAGAGAATATCGCCTTGCGGCTGATAAAATGAGCGCAACCAAGTGAATATTATTAATAATGGAATTAGGGTATATATACTTGATTTTAAGGTATGACCCATTATTTTTAGGTTCTTTTCCCATAATACCTTTTGTTTTTCCATTACTTTTTGAGGATTATCCTTTAATTCTTTCACTTCTTTATTGATTAAATTTATTTCTTCTTTTATTTCTTTAAGGAATTTTTGGTCTGTTGTGTACTTATAGGCTATTGTTGTTAATGTGGTTAAAATCAAAGAAATAATCAATAAAGAGGCTGCTGGAGAAAGTCCTAAAATTGGGGAAAAAATAGTATTAAAAAAAGAATCGAACATTAGGAGCCTCCCATGAATTTTTTCATGGCTGGATTCATATCCATCATATGTTGTTTAGCTATATCTTCATAGAATTTATAGATTATCATAACTGTAAGTAATATACCTGTACCACGAGATAATGCACCTGATAAGTCTGCTGTTGCTGCTAATAGACCAACTGTTGCACCACCCATTACTGTTAAAGGAGTTATGTATCTTTTTAATATTGCTTCTAAGACTCTTTCATCTCTTCTGAAACCTGGTATTTGCAAACCTGAGTTTAAGATTTGCCTTGATTGAGAAGCTGCATCCATTCCTGATGTCTGGACCCAGAATATTGAGAAAATAACTGCTCCTATTATCATGAATAGAATATAAGTTAATGCATGAGCTAGGTCAATTGATGCGAATGTTCCTGAGAAAAGATTTCTTACTATATTTGGCGGGAAAATCCAAGTAACAAAACCTGTTGCTGGTGTATTTCCTGAGAATGTACCTAAAATTGGTCTTCCCCATGATTCTAATAATCTTGCCCATAATTGAAAATTAGCCATTAATGCTGCTACTAATATAACTGGAATATTTGAAGTGTAAATGAATTTTAATGGCCATCTTATTCCATAACCTCTTATTCTTCCAAATGACAATGGAATTTCAACTTTCATTGCCTGAACATAAACTACTAATAAAAATACAATTGCTGTTGCTGCTATTTCTGAAAAAGCTATCAATGCTGTTTTCATGCTTTCTACTGAACCTTGAAATAATGAAAGGAAAATAACTAAAATTCTTCCTACTGGAGCCTGACCTGAACCAACAAAGAATGCTCCTGTTGTTGTTAAGGGAGAGAATATTTGAATGAATACTTCTGCTGATACTCCTGCTGCGATAAATAATGACAATCCTGAACCTATTCCCCATTTGTTTACAACTTCGTCCATTAACATAATTAATAGACCACCTAAACATAGCTGGAAAACCAGGTACCAAGGTGAAAATCCTGCTGCTGGTGATAATCCACCTAATAATACATAAATTGCTGCTTCAAAAAGTATGAAGAAAATAGATGATACTTTTTGCAATCCCTGAAAGAAAACTCTTCCTTCATGAGTGCTTGTATCTATTTTTAAAATTCCTGAACCCATTAATAATTGCAGGACAATTGATGCTGTAACTATTGGGCCGATACCCAATGAAATTAATGAACCAAACTGAGCACCTAAGATAATTGACAAGAAGTCAAAATTTTTTAATGCATTATCTCCTAAACCATGCAAAGGAATTACACCTAATATAAAATATGAAACTAAAATTATTAATGTCCAAGTTATTTTTGTCTTAAATGAGAGATATTTTTGAGAAGGTCCTTTAACTTCTGGAAGATTGTTTATTATTGCATTTAAAACAGACATGTTACCCCTTTATTATTTTTCCACCAATTTTTTCTATTTTATCTTTTGCTTTTTCTGAGCATGATAAACAGGTGATTATTAATTTTTTTGTTACTTTGCCTGTTCCTAATAATTTTTGATATCCTAATTCATTTAAATTTAAATGATATGAATCAGTTTCTTTTTTTGCTTTTGCTAAATATTTTTTTTCTAAATTTTCCAGGTTTATTGCTTTAATGTTTTTTTTATTTCTTGAAACAAATCCCTTTTTACCAAAATATGTATTACCAAATTCTTTTAATATTGAAGGTTTTTTTTGGTCTGCTCTTTTACCTGTACCAGCCATTCCAAAACCACCACGATTACCAGAACCTCTTCTCTTTTTTTTAGAGCCACCACCATGGGTATGACTTCCACGATATTTTCTAACCTTTTTTCTCTTTAAGACAGTCATAGCATTTTCCTCACTAAATTATTAATATTATCTTTTCTGTAACCTAGAACACCATTCATACTATATGGTTTTTTAACTCCACCACGTTCAAAGCCGCCTACTGGTGCTTTTAATCTGAAAAAGGTTTTTATTCCCGGGATATCTTTTAATTTCTTTTTATCATTAAAGAATTCTTCTGCGAATTTTTCAAATGTCAAGCCTGTTTTTTGCTTTAAATATTCTTCTGTCAATCTTTTATTACCTGCTAACTTAGCCCTATTTTTTAATAATTCTATGAATGTTTCCTTGTTTATTTCGCCCCAGGTAACATAATCCTTTACTTTTGTTACCATTCCTATTGTTTGTTTTGAGTTATCTAAAACAGCACATGTATTTTTCTTGTATAATCTAAGCAAAGACAAAGTATCTCTAAACTCCTGCCTGCTTTTTATTTCTGTTCTTATTTTTATGACTGCTATTTTACTCATTTTTTGGACCTGAAATTATATTTGCTTTTTTTACAAATTCTGGTTTTATTTTTAATTTTGATATTTCTTTTAATGCATTAAAACATGCATTTATTGAATTGTATTTTGTTTTTGAGTTTGTTGCTCTTGAATATACGTCTGTTACTCCTGCCATTGCTAATACTTTTTTACATTCATTTTCAATGCATAATCCTGTACCTTGAGGAGCTGGCATTAAAGTCATGGTGGAGGAACCATATTTTCCTGTTACTTTTGCAGGTATAGTAAATGTGTTTCCTGTTTTTGATGTTTGTGAACGTTTAATCTGAACAATATTTAATTTTGCTTTTCTCAATGCTTTTTCTTTTGCAGGCATTGTTTCTTTTGATTTTCCATAACCCATACCTAAAAATCCATTTTTGTTTCCTACAATAATTAATGTAGCGAATTTTGGCTTATTACCTTCTGATGTTTTTTTCTGGGTTGATTTCCAAATACTTCTTTTTCCACCGCCAAATTTACCTTTTGACTGCCCTACTGAAAGAACTTCTGATTGCAAGTCATGAACTAAATAATCTGCTATTTCTGCTTCTAATATTCTTTTTCCTGAATCTAAAATTTCATTTAATGATGCTACTTTCCCTTCTTTTACTTGTCGGCCTAAATCTGTCTTTGGCTTCCAAGCATCTGGGTTAAATGCTTTTTCTCTTCGAATTCCTTCTGGAACTTCTTCTGTTTTTAATTCTATTTGCTTTTTCATTTTTTCAATATCTTTGCTTTTATTTCCTTAAATTGGGACTCTATATTTTCTGGATTAACATTGGTTTTTATATATTTGCCAAACTGCTTTTCATATTCTTTTTGTTGTGATTTTAATTTCTTTGAATATTCTACAATATGCTTGCCTGAAATTCTTTCTTCTGATGGCAAGACTTCTTTTGAAACATTTATTTTCATACCTGCATCTACTGCACCTTTAACAACTGCGTAGATTGAGGAACCTTTTATACTCTTTTGCAATCCTAGGTCTAATAAAGCTGGTTTTCCTTTATTTTTTGAACCTATTACTAAACCATATAAATATGCTGAAGGCAAATTTCCTGTATTATATTTCCAACCTAATGCAAGTAATTCTTTTCTTGTTGCTGTATTTTTAATATAATCCTGGCCGTCTTTAAATTCAATTAATTGGACTATGAATGAATTTAATTTTCTTCTAACTACTAATCTAGGAAGTTGTGATTTTAACAGCTTTAATCTCTGCTTGTAATCTGTTCTTGCTTTTCTTCTTCTCTTATACGGAATATTACTTCTTTTGTTTTTTGCCATTTTCTTTTGTTAATTCGTGTTCTGATAAATATAATTTTATGTGTCTTCTTGATCTGAAGAATCCACCTTTGGATTTTTTGTACAAATCCTGATAATCTTTTTTTGATAAAACATTTTTCGCCCTAAGGGTTTTTAAAATCTCTCTTTGGATTCTTATTCTTGATATCCAGGATGTTTTTGGATTTAATCTTGCATTCTGACTTCCTTTTCTTGAACCTGTGCTGTTTCTTCTTCCCTTTCTTTTTTGCATTAATCTTTTTCTTACTCGAACTTTTGATTGTTCTGGCGCTCTTGATTTTGT
>JAGVYZ010000023.1 GCA_018303025.1 Candidatus Woesearchaeota archaeon | reverse complement strand
TGGAGTTATTGCGATTACCATAATTTTAATTATAAAGAAAAACTTATAAAATTATTGAAAAAATTAGATTACTTTAACCCTGTGCAAGATTATTAAGATAAATGTTCCTGCAATTAATGTTGTTATTCCTAAGACTGTTATTGCTTGTATTAATGAATAAGCATCTATAATATAACCTACTATTGGAATTATTGCTGCATAAAATAATCTTCCAGCCATATTTTGTGCTGAAAGAACAGTTGCTCTTATGTCTGAAGAAACTAATTTGTTTATATAATCAGTCATAACAACCCTATAAAATCCACGAACAAATTGCTGAATAAACGCAAATGAAAAACTAAATAAGTAAATAAAATTTGACATTAAGAAATAACTTATTGTTATTAAAAAAATTAAAATTATTAAAGAATATTTTTGTCCAAGATAACCTTCTATTTTATGACTGTATTTTGATGCTAAAGCTGCTATTATTTGGAAAGAAGCGAAGACAAATCCAAAATAGATTATATCTAATCCTATTAATTGAAGATATGGCTGATACAACCATAAAGAAGCTGAATTAAATCCGTAAACAATTCCCGAGTAAACCAAAAACCATTTTAGTTTTGGATTTGAATAAATTACTTTTAAAATATTTATTATATCTTTTATGCCTGCTTTTTTTATTACTTCTTTTCTTTTTGGCTCTTTAATAGATAAGGCTATTGGGAAAAGTAGAAGATAGAATGGGAGCATTACATAAAAAGTGTATCTAAAATCTATTTTTCCTATAAATCCACCAAGAATATTAGCTACTGCTGTTGCAATAAAACCATAAAAGACTAATTTCCCCCAGATTTTTTTATAATACTCTTCTTGCTTTAATTCTTTTAATGTATCATAAACCAGGGCTGAATCTGCTCCTGACATGAAAGATACTCCTGTACCCCATAAAACTTCTGCTATTAAAAACTGGTAAAAATTATGACCTAAACTATAAATAAAAATTCCTAGAAATAAGAATAAGGAAGAGAATAATAAAGAAGTTTTTCTTCCAAATTTATCTGCGAAATAACCTGTTGGAATATCTAAAAAAACTATTGTTAATGAGTACAATGATTGAAGAACCATGATTTTAGTCATGGTTAAACCATTTTCCTGCCAAAATAATACAATGATTGGTACAAAGAATGCTAAACCACCGATTATATGAATTAAATAAGATTTCCAAATATTGCTTTGAATATTAGACACAACTGAGTTATAGGGTTAGAATTTAAAAGTTTATTTATTAAACTACTAATGCTGTCTCTAAATTTCTAGATCGGCCAGACTCTATTTGTTGTCTTATTTCTTCAAAACTTATGAAGTCATCTGCTTTTTCTATTAGATCATAGCTTGTTGAACCACAAAAAAAAGAAACAAAAACAGGTTTTCCTAACCTTTGTACTATTTCAATTGCATCATTATAATGCCTATCACCTGCAATTAGTAAAGCATAATCATATTCATCCTCATAAGCTCCTGTTATCATGTCTAAACTTAATTTTCTGTCTACTTCTCCTTTTTCAGCATGCGTCTTAATACTTATATCTGCTTTGCATCTTGGGCATTGTTCATGAAAAGAAACAAATGAATTTTCTGTCAAAACAAGGTCAAAATATTCTCTTGCTTCTGCTAATCTTTCGGCTTGCCTCCAATAAAAACCTGCACGTTCTTTCATGGACTTTAGAAAAGAAATAAATAAATCCGGATGAACCTCCTGTTCTGGTTTTAAATTATGTAATGCTCCAGGACCTTCTCTTTTTACCTGATCTCTTATTGCTCTGTATCTTGAGCGAGAGATTGGAATAATATCTGGCTCTACAAAAAAAGGTTTTGAATCATACCATGTTGATTTGATGATGTTTGGGCTAAAGAATCTATCAGCAATATCACTAATTGAAGAAAGAGGAACTGGAAAATTTTCATTTCTTGTAGCTATAAAATTTGGACCATCTATAAATACAGCTATTCTACCATACAAATTTTGAGTCATTTTAATATTTATATAAAAAAACTCTTAAATGCTTGCTTTCTGAAAAACAGGGAGCTTAAAATATTCTTATTTATATATAAATCTGGCTAGATTAATTTAATATTTTATTAAAATAGGAAGGTTTATATAATAGTTATAGCTAGATTAATATATGAAAAAATATGAGCTTTTAAAAAAACTAGAAGGAACACAGACAATAGAATCTGTAAAAGATATACTTCATGTTAATAAAAAAATGGCTATTTATTACATTTACAGATTAAGAAAAGAAGGTTATGTAAAAACCAAAAAACAAAGCAATAACAATAGAGTATACAATATTTCTTTAGAAAATAAATTAGGAGGAAAAAGTTACTATGAAATCATTAATGAAAATTCACCTTTAAAAATATCTACCCCTATATTTTATAAAATATACGGCAAGGAACCGAGTTTAGAAGAAACTTTAGTGTATGCAATAAAGACAAAAAGTTTAAGGACTATTCTTGCTTCTTTAGCTTTGTTCAAAAGAATTAATAACTGGACAAAATTATATAGGCTTGCTAAAGAGAATCATATTGAAAAGCAAGTTGGAGCATTATATGATTTAACAAGGGAGATAATTAAAGTTAGAAAAATGAAGGTTAGATTCAGAAATAATTCATTGCCAAAAAAAGAAAATAAATTTGAATATATTATCCCAAAATTAAAATCAAAGGATTTTAAAAAAATAGAAAAACTCTGGAAAGTTTATCTGCCGTTCAATAAAGAAGATTTGGAAGAATACAAATGATAACCATAGAACAACAGCAAGGGCTTTTATTAAATATTTCAAGAAGGTTAGATAAAAAAGTTACGGTTTATGCCATTGGCGGAACAGCTATGATGTTTCTTGGGTTTAAAGATGCAACCTTAGACATTGATTTAGTTTTTGAAAATGAGAAGGATAAAGAGATTTTTAAAAAAGCATTGAAGTCATTAGGTTATTTGGAAATGGATGCTATGAAAGTTTATGGCAAGAAAAAAAATCAACCAGAAATGCTTAAACTTGATGATGAACGCTTTGATTTATTTATGGTTGAGGTTATTAGCTTTATATTTTCAGAAACAATGCAAAAAAGAGCAGAACAAATACACCAGTTTGAAAATAATTTGATTTTAAAGATTGCCAATCCTCATGATATTATCCTCATGAAGTGCGCTACCGACAGATTAAAAGACAAAGATGATGCAATGAAAATAATAAATTCTGTTAAAATAGACTGGAAAATTCTTATTCAGGAAGCTAAAAAACAAATAGAACTTGGGAAAGAAAGGGCTGCTTTTGATTTAGGCTATTTTTTGGAAGATTTAAAAAGAAACTTTAAAGTTAATATACCACAAGAAGTTTTAGATACTCTTTTTAGTATTGTAGAAAAACAGGCAAAAGAGAAAATAAAAGGATAATCTGAGATTCTGAAAAAACTTATAAATAAGGTTAAACTTGCTTTTATATGGGGAGAAAAAAAGTAATAAGAATTCCTAAGACTGCTTCTTTGAAATGCCCTCATTGTCTGAAAAATACCAGAGTTAAAGTTCCTAATGATTCGAGCATGTATAATTTTAAATGCAAGAAATGCAAGAATGAAATTGGGACACCAGAATCTAATTGCTGTGTAATATGTGCTTTTTCTGACAAGAAATGCGGTGCTGCATTAAGAGTTGAGGCTGGAATTAATAAACTGGAAGTTAAAATATAATTTAATTAAACTTATAACTCCTATCGATTATTTATTCATAGCTTTACTGATTTTTCTTCTCAGTTCTCTTGCTTCTAATACAATTTTGTTAAATGCTTCGTATTCTAAGGAATTTTGACCAAATGTCTTATGCCATTGGGTTCTATCACATTCATATTTAGGTCTCCAAACATTAGAAAAAGTATATTCATATGGAAAACAGTTAGATTCTCCATCATGCAAACAGTCTAAAAAAGGTTGTGGCGGATCGAAATTAGTAGGAACAATTATTTTTCTATCACAGATTCCATCTCTTGGCAGAGGCATTATTAAATTCCCCTGGTTCACCCGTACTTCTAGACCATCTGGTTCTATTTCGCTAAAGCGATATATTTGAAGATGTTTAGGATTGGAACCCTCAAGAAGGGAATAGAGACGAAACAGACCAGTCATAGCCCTGGGAATTAAATGGTATGTTTGAACACCGTCACTTGTTTTTTCATCTTCAACAACAAAGAATCCATCTTTTAAATAAGGAGACCTTGACAACTCCACCCCAAGCGATTCTTCACAAATTCTTCTGAGTGGTCCATTATATAATAATCCACAAATATCTTTAAAACCCGATCCAATTACTGAAACTTTTAAATTATAAAATAATTCTTTTAGTTCTTTTTCTCTCAGACTTGCTTCTCTTTCTCTCTGAATTGCTTCTTCTTGTTGTTTTTTCTTATTTACCATCCCAAAATGATTACATCGATATATTTAAATATTACTTCCACCTTAGGGAGTAATAATGGATAAGAAACAAATATTAAAGGAATTAAGATTAACAGAAGGAGAAATAAAAGTCTTGGTCCATTTTTAAAAATCGGTGAGACTATTAGTGTTGTGATTAAGGAAATTAAAAAAACACATCTATCGCCTCTTGCATTTCACTAGGAGATATATTGTTCGAAAGTTCACCCAACCAAACTCTTATTTTAACTTCTTTATGTATCCTGTCTCGATCCTTTTCAAAATCAAGTTCTCTGCCTAAAAGCCTTTCTAACTCCGCTTTATATTCTGGAAAAGACATCATTAACACAGGTTCGTCTGCCTGGCATAAAAATATGTGTGATAAATTATCTGAATCCCACCAGTGATGTTCCCCTTTCCCCAATACATCTTTTACCCTCTCTTGTTGTTCTCCATCCAACTCTTCATAAAAATCAAATACATTTCGCATTCTTTTTTTAATAGGAACAAAAATATCATCATAGGAACTAGAATAAATGGTTCCATTTCCTAGAATTTGGGCGATATATGATCCCTTCGTATATCCTAAATGAGGAATTAAAGAGGGGTGTTCAAGAAAAAAAATAAATCCTTCTTCTCTATTAGTAAAACTTACGGCAAGAACTTGATGATTATCGCCAGAAAATTCAGTTATCGTGCTATCTCTTTTTGAATTATATCTTAATTGTATTGCACGTAGGGGGTGATTGGGTGCTATGACAATCTGTCTTTTTCCGTAACATGGATGTAAAACATTATCCTGATCAACAGCCACTCTGATCTCGAGAGGGATTATGGGCTCATATGCTGGAGCTACTATCATACCGCATTCTTTCAATACATTTAAATAATTTATTTGTTCATTTGCCATTGATGAGTAACCACATCGATACATTTAAATATTACTTCCACCTTAGGGAGTAATAATGGATAAGAAACAAATATTAAAGGAATTAGGATTGACAGAAGGAGAAATAAAGGTCTATTATTCCCTCTTTGAATTGGGAGAAACTACAGTTGGTCCAATTTCAGAGAAATCTAGAGTTAGTCATGCAAAGGTTTATCCAATTTTGAATAAACTAATAGAAAAAGGATTGGCAACTCATGTAATTAAAGAAGGAAGAAAAAACTATTCAGCTACAAGCCCCAATAACTTAATTGATTTTATTGATTCAAAAGTCAGAAGTTTAGAAGAAGAAAAAGAAGAGGTTAAAAAAATAATTCCTTCACTTTTGGCAAAACAAAAAACTCAAGAACAAATACAATATAGCAGAGTTTTTGAAGGGTTTAGAGGCCTGAGAGCTTTGTTTCAAGAATTATTTAGTCAAAATCAAAATAGAGAAGTATTTGTTTTTGGGTTAGATGAATTATTATCTCAAATAGGGTTTATTAGTTTCTTTAGTTTTTATCATGATTTAAGAAAAGGAAATAAAATCAATACAAAAATAATTTTTAAAAAGTCTGTAAAAAAAATTATTGATGAAAAATATTCAGCAAATATCCTGTATTCTAAGAAGGACGATATAAGATTTATTGACCTTGTTTTTCCAACAGGAGTTTTTATTTTTGAAGATCATGTGATAACTATTGTTGCAGAAGAAAAAATAACTGCGTTTGATATTAAATCAAAACAAAATGCAGAGAGATATAAACAGTTTTTTAATTCTGTTTGGAAAGGTTGATTGCAAGTCTTGTGAAAAAAATTATCCAAATAAATTAATATTTCCTTCAACAAGCATACTTGATTCCATATATTTATTATCACCAAGTAGATTACCTATTATAGCTTCCATTAAATCCCTCCATGTTTTTATTGGATAATTAGAACCATGATAAACTGGAGTCATATCTTCTAAAAAGGAATTCCAGAATTCTATCATACCTCTTTGGAATTCTTCTTGGCTTTGTATTTCATCATCAGGTTTTTGAAGATGTACAGGTATATACCAAGAAAAACGCACTGGAGTTTCAAAAAATTCTATTGGGGCTTCTTTTGACCATTTAGAAAAATATGGTTTTGTTGATGAGCGCAATTCTTCAATCGAAGCAGGCATATATTCAGAAAAAGTTCCATGTTGCCATTCACCATATCTTTCTTGGACTAAGTTTACTAAGGTATTTTTCCTATTCCCATTACTGCGGGAAGTGCCAATCTGAAGCTTTCCATCTACAGCTGTTGAAACTAATTCTTGCGGAATATTTTGTCTGTTCCACTCGCTAAAATCATTCAAATCTACATAGAATTCTGTTGCCATTTTTTTCTTAATATAAATAAACTTAAAAGTTTTTGGATTTTCTTAAGAATATTGTGTCTTTAACAAAAATAAGATTTCAATAGGTTTAAATGTTTTTTGAAGTTTGTTCTTTTATGAATTCAGTTGTATTAATTGGAGCAAGATGTTCTGGAAAAACATCAGTAGGAAGAGAATTATCTTCTATGCTTAATGTTCCTTTTGTTGATGCAGATACAGAATTTATTCAAGCTAATGGAGAAATAAGAGATTTTGTTGATAAACATGGCTGGGAAGAATTTAGAAGAGCTGAAACAGAAATAATTGAAGATATTTGTGCAAGATATCATGGAATTGTATTTGCTCCAGGCGGTGGAGCTGTTGGCCATAATCAAGGAGAAAAATACAGGCAGAGAAATGTTGAATTATTAAGAGAATTTGGACTGGTAGTTTACTTATTACCTTATCCTGATTTAAGGCAAAGTGCAGAAATTCTTACAAGAAGAATAGAAAATGATGCGAATTCTGTTTCTACTCGACCTTCTTTAACAGGAAATTCTGATTCTGTTACTGAAATGTTATTGATTCTTGAACAAAGACATTCTTTTTATCTTGCTGCTAGTCATCATCAGATTTACACTGGAGAAAAATTACCTGTAGAAATTGCTAGAGATGTTATTAGGATTTATAAAAAAGTAAGATAAGACAAAAGATTTTTAATGTTGAATATTTTAATAATAGGGTGAATACAAAAAAGAATATATTGCTTTGGGCACTCTATGATTTTGCAAATTCTGTAATTATGATTGTATTTTTTCTTTATTTTGCTCAGATAATAGTTATTGATAGAGGAATTTCTGATTTAGCTTTTAATTTGACGTTTACAATCTCAACAATATTTTTAGTTTTCTCTATTCCAATAACTGGATTTTTATTGGATAAGTATGCAAGAAGAATAACAGGATTAAGGTATACGACTGTTTTAACAGCTATTTCTTATGGATTATGCACTTGGGCTATTTTATTAAATAAAAATATTCTTTCTTTGATATTGTTTACAATAGCAACGTATTTCTACCAGTTTTCATTTACTTTTTACACTCCATTGTTAAATGATATTGCTAAACCAAGTAAAAGAGGATTTGTTTCTGGTTTGGGCGTAGCTGCAAATCATCTAGGGCAAATTTTTGGTTTATTAATTGTTCTTCCCTTTTCTAATGGAAAAATAAGTCTGTTTAATGCATCTCCGCGAATAGAAACTCTTTTACCGGCTGTTATAATATTTTTTGTTTTAACTTTACCTATGCTTTTGTTCTTTAAGGAACCTAAAAGGATTAGCAAAAAACAAAAACTTATATTAAATATAAAAGATTCAATAAAAGAAAGTAAGGCTTTATTCTCTGTCTCAGGTGTATTATTATTTATTATATCTTACTTTTTGTTTAATGATGCTATAATTACTGCTTCTAATAATTTTTCTATATTTTTAGAACAGGTTTGGCATATTTCAGACAATATTAAAACATTTATTCTTCTTGGAATTTTAGCATCATCTGCTATTGGAGGATTAGTATCTGGAGTTATAGCTGATAAATTGGGACATAAAAGAACTCTTTTATTTATTTTATATTCATGGGTTTTAATATTACCTTTAATTGGATTTATGAATAATTTTGTTTTATTTGTAATATTAACTGCTTTAATGGGATTATGGTTTGGTGCTACATGGACTGTAAGCAGATCTGTTATGGCTTACATTTCTCCAAGTGGAAAACATAACTTAGCATTTGCTTACTTTGGTTTAGCTGAAAGAGCTTCCACATTTATTGGACCAATTGTCTGGGGAGTAACTATTTCCAAATTTGTAGATTTGGGAAGCTTTAGATACAGACTTGCTGTTCTTGCAATTACAGTTTTTATTATAATAGGAATTATATTTTTGCATAAAGTTAGAGATGATAGAAAAGAAGAAAAAGTTACTAAAAAGTAACTTTCTTTTTTTATTTTATGCTCCTAAAAATTTCAACAATGCATACACTAAATATGCTGGCCAGACAATTGCTTTTAATATTCCTAAAACACCCATCCAAAATCCTGTTGCAGTTGAAATGAAATAGATTAAAGCTCCTATAAATCCTAGTCCATAAACTGCATTACTTGAATGTTGTACTATTATTCCTCTTTTCATTTTGCACCTCTTTTATGTTTTTTCCAATTTAACCAAAATAAATAGCTTATTAAAAAAGAAGGGCCTGATATTGTTATTGACCATAAGAGCATGAACCACTGAAAATTCTGGCTAAAAAATAATGTAATGATATACAATAATCCTGCTGTAAAAAAAGTAATTGCTCCTACTATTTCGTGCTTCCAGGTGATTACTAAAAGAATTGTTAAAATAAAAACTGGAATATTATGCATGAATAATCCCAAAAGAATTTGCCCAAAACTTGCTTCTGGAGTTATAACATCCAATGAAAATAAAGCCAAGAACAAAATAAATAAAATTGAGAATATTCTTGGTGTCCAATACAAGGACTTGCTTATTTTCTTCATCAATCTATTTAGTTATGTGGCTTTTAAAATATTATAGTATTTATTAAGTAGTAACATAATAGTAAGATTTAAATAATATGTTTTTTATTTTTATTATGAAAAGCCTTGGAGAAGATAGAACTGTACTTTCATCTTTTGGACCTTATGAGATAATTGATATGCTAAAACCTATTGGTGAAGATGAAAGAAGAAAGCTTGTTCATGAATTAGATAAACCTGCATTAGCTCATCTTGCTTATTTTTTAAAATATTTTGAAAGATTTTTACCTGATTTTGCGAGTGAAGTTGAATCAAGAGTTATTGGGGAGCATCATAAGCATATTGATACTGGAAGTATGTTGCCTTATGCTATTTCTGACTATAGTAAAAAAGAAAGAGAAATTATTTATCAAAATATAATGGCATTTCAGGCTGGGTTTGGATGCGGTGGTGCATGCACTTTTTGCGGCTTAGATGCTGTTCCTGTTGTAAGAGACAGAATGCCATTAGAACATCAAATTGCATTATTTGAAGATATAGGGACTCATAGTAAAAGACAACATCCTCTTAATTATTATGCAAATGATATTTTGGAAACTATTGATAATGTTGAAGATTATGAAAGATTAAGTTATCATTTTCTTTTAAATTTAAAGAGTTCCTTTAATGGAAAAACATCTATTCCTTCTGGAAAAGAAGAATTATACAAAGAATTATGTATTAAATATAAAGGAGGTGTTCCTGTGTCTGCTTCATTAAGTGATGAAAATATAAGAAGATTAAGGAATAGGGGCATAGTAAAAATAAGTTCACTTAGTGAAATAAAAAGTTGGCAACCTGAAGATGTTCAATTTGCAGGTTTGATTTTTCCTTATATTTTAGAAGAAATATTTGTAAGGGGGTTAGAGCCTCGCTCTGTTAGTTTAAGATATAAACAAACCTTACATGATATTGGAATAAATCGCAATAGAAACAAAATTGGATATTCTATTTGCGAAAGCGGTACTATAATTACTCCTTATGGTCCACATAATGTTATGAGTACTTTTGGGGCAAGTGACAGATATCCTCAAGGACAAGCCGTTGTTTCAATAGGGAGATTAAGTTCCAAACCTTTGAAAATAGAAAAAGGGAACAGAGTTGAAAATTATTTAACTCATTCAGTTTTAATAAATACTACACATAAGTATGGTGCGGTAAGAAATTATAAACTTAGAAATTTAAGTTCTTCTGCAAATGTTAGTGTAAATACAGAAGGGATTGTTGTTAATATTTTTTAGGTCTAAAGAAAATACTTAAATATTAACTTGTTTTGTTTTTACTATGAAATATTTATTGTTTTTGAATTAACGAAAGGTATAAAAATAAAGAAAATAAGGTATTAATATGGAAAAAGAAACTAAACAAATATTGGATAAATTGGAAGGAATAAAGACAGACTTAGACTACATAAAGAGTCATATGACTGATGTTGATTTTATATTGACTGAAGATGATTTTGAAGCATTAGAAGAAGCAAGAAATAATTTAAAGGAACGCAAAACAAAGAGGTTAAACTAAATTGTATTCTGTTGAGCTTTCCCAAAAAGCGCAAAAATTCTTAGAAAAATTAGATTTACATATTAAAATAAGAATTGAGGAAAGACTAAAAAAACTTTCCGATAATCCAATACTGAGTGATTCAAAATTTATTTATAGAGAGAATAATGAAAAAATATTTAGATATAGAATAGGAGACTATAGAGCTTTATACATTGTAAAAGATTCTGAAAAAGTCGTTCTTATTGCAAAAATAGATAAAAGACCAAGAGTTTATGAAAGAGAATGAAATATTTATTGTTTTTGAACAGATTTGAATTAGATAAAGAGAAACTTAAGAGTAAATTAGGCAATGTTAAATTTGCTGATGATGAGAAAAGATTGCTTGTTGAAGGTAATTTAGATTTAGAGAAAGTAAAGAAATTGCCTGAAATTAACAAAATTGCTATATTAAAACAAGACTGGAAGGAATTGAGTTTTAGCAATATAGGAAAAGAGTGCCTTTCTAATTTTTCTGGAAAGAAAGATTTCAAGGTAGAGGCTAGGTTTTTAAGTAAAATACCTGTTTCTGCTATTTCTCTTTATAAGAAAATAAATTCTTATTTTAAGAAAGAAGGACTTTCTTTTAATGAAAATTCAGACAATATTATTTATTTAGAGATTATAAAAAAAGAGAAAACATTATATAGAATATTTATAACTAATAAAGAATTATGGGAGAAAGATTATAGCTTTGGAATAAATATGGAAAAATTCATTGTTGTTTTGGAGAATCCTGGTTCTGTAATTGAAATATCTGATTTTTTGAGAATTTGCTATATTTTTAAAATTCCTTTATATTTTTTGAATACTGATTCTGGGTTTAATTTTTTATTAGAGAAAGCCAAGAAAATGACAAAGGGGATATCTTATGAAGAGTTTAAATTAAATCTTGTTAAAGAGATTCCTAAAGATTATGTTAAAATTGGATTTTCAATTAAAGCTTCTTCTAATGAGAAAGATTTAAACAAAATATTTGAGAATAAAAAAATAGCTCTTATTTTTGGTGATGAAAAGTTTGGATTAAAACAAGAAACCAGGGATAAAATGAATTATAATGTAAGATTAACTCCTGAGACTAAAAAACCATTAAGAGCAAGCCATGCACTTTCTTATGTTTTGGGAATTTATGTTAAAGAGAAGATATAGAAAAGAGTTAGGAAATTTATTTAAATAAGTTTTTTACTTTTGTTTTATGAAAAAAGAGATAATATATGTATTTACTATTTTTGTTTTACTTTCGGGTGTCGCATCTGCTGGGTTTTTTGATTTTTTGACTGGAAATATGGTTATTAGCTCAAAAACTGACTGTGAAAGCTGCATAAGTTCACTTTATTACTGGTGCAAGAATGATGCATCTTCATCTAACTATGGAAATAAATGCTATAATGAGAATATAAAAACTGCTTGCGAGAGTGAAAATGGCTTATGGCTTACTGTAGCTGAAGGATGCTCATCAACGACTTCTGCTCCTGATTATTACACTTGTACTGATACTGATGGCCAAAGCATATTTGCAAAAGGAAGTTGCAGTTCTCCTGGAAGAACAAGAAGTGATGAATGTTTATCTCTAAGTTCTATAAAAGAAGCTTTTTGCAATCCTTCTCAAGGTAATGTATGCATGGATTTTGTAACAAATTGCCCTAATAATTATAGTTGTGAAAATGGGGCATGTGTTACTTCTTCTTCTCCAAGAGTTAATGGACAATGTGGAAGTTCAAGTGGAAGGAGTTTTTTAACTAAACCTAGTAGCGGATTATGCAATATAGGAAGTGCTTCAAGTGTAAATGGAAATGGACCATGGTATTGGACATGTAATGGAACAAATGGAGGAAGTAGTGCAAGTTGTTATGCAAGTTATACTTTTCCTGCTGTAAATACTACTAACAGTACAAATACAACTATTATCAAATGTTCTGACAATACCTTAAACAATGCTTGTTCTTTAACAAAACCTAAATTTTGCTTAAATGGAACATTAACAAACAAATGCTCTTCTTGTGGTTGTAATTATGGTTATCAATGTCAATATGAAAATTGTGTTATAATAAATAATACAACAAATACTACTCAGAGTAATACAACTGCTAATAACACTGATGCAGGAAATACATCACTTGTTCAGTATACAACAAATAATACCTATGTTTATTCATCTTTAGCTAAACCAAGCAATAATGAAAATGTGATTATTAATCCTGATGCGTTAATTGAGATTGAAAACTGTGATGGATGTACATTAAATGAAAAATGCTATCCTTTTGGTGAAAGAATGAATGGAACATTCTGCTCAAATAAAGGAATGTTTTTAGAACAAATTAATGGTACAAATATATGTGAGAATAATTATGAATGTGCTACTAATTTCTGTTTAGATGGACAATGCTTAGAACCTGGATTTTTCCAAAAGATGATAGAATGGTTCAAAAGATTATTTTAGTTAGGTTTAAATTTCTTTTTATTTTATTATTTATATGTTACCTGAATATGTTAGAGAAGAACGTTTTAGCCCTGGAGTAAGGGATTTAATTATAAATTTAAATAGAATACCCGATGTTAGTACTGGAACAAATTCTTCTGAAGGAGATGTGAGGAGAGATATTCCTTATTGGCCTTCAAAAGATGGATTTGTTTATTTTTTTAAACCTAATAATTATAAACATTTATGGCTAGTTCAAACTATAGGCGGTTTTTGCAGGGAATTTCCTTATTTTGATTTAGATGGACCTAGTGTAGTTGTTAATTCTCCTGCAAAATCTAGGTTCATGATAAATGGAAGATTTGAAGACCATAATCTTGGTGCATTATTTGACAGATTAACTAGAGAAGAAAGAGAAGATTATTTTGATAGAGCTGAATTAAGAAAAATTGAGTTATTAGCTGGATGGACTGAATTAGATGGAAGAGTTGTTGAAGGTATAAGAAGAAATATAATTAAAGATGTTGAAAGCTTGCCTTATAGAATTTTACAAAGTCCTGTTCATGCATAATTATTCTTCTTCAACATTAACCATGTAATAATAAATATCTGCTGTCTTCCAGGCATCTTTGTCCAAGCCTGCTTTTTGGCTTAAATGCTCTAAAAATTCTTTTGGGTCTTTTAATTGCTCCCAAACTTGAGGTAAGAAAGTTGCTGAAGAATGGCCTTTCCTTAAGATAATTCCCATGTCCTTAAATAATCTGTTTAATAAATCCTGTTCATTTTTATAATATAATCTTTTAGGTTCGCTTAAAATAGAAACTTCTATTTTTATAGATTTTAATTCTGATTCTTTTAATTTAGGAAATCTTGAATCATGAAAAGAAGCATTAATTGCATTTTCCTGAACATCTTTGTATAATTCTTGTCTTGGAAGCAAAGAGCCAATGCAACCTCTTAGTTCATTATTAATTGTTAATGTTACAAAAGAAGATTGTACTGATTTGTATTTTCTTTTTGTTTCTTCATCTGGCTGAAATGCTTCTTTTTTAAAAGAAAATTCAATTGTTTTTCTTGCTAATTCTACGAGATTCATTTTAATTCTTGCTACCTTTTAACATATTTTTTAAATGCTCTGGCTCTGAATAAATCCATTGTATGCCTTTTGGACCATAAATAATTTTTCCGCTTTTCCAGAGATATTCTAAAATTATTACTAATGTTTGATGCATTACTTGTTTGGGAAGTTTCTTTTTTATTTCTGAAAGTTTTAAAGGTAAATCTCTCTTTTTCTTAAGAAAATCTTCAACCATTAATACTGTATTTAAGTTAGGATATCTTTTTTCCATTATAACCTCTGATTCATTTATTTGTAACTTTGTCATTTTTATATTTAATTGATATCAATTGATATTTATTAAGTATTTATAAAGGTTTTTGTTACTCAAATACACCTGCTATTTTTTCATTGCAATAAGGACATTTGCTATCTTTTAATTTGCTTATGGTTATATAATTATGCCTTTCTATAATTTCTTTTTTGCATTTTGGACAAATTGTATTATTTTCTTTGTTGATATTGCCAATGTAAACATGGTTAAGATATTTTTTTCCTATTTCATATGCTTTTTGTAATGTTTTTTCTGGTGTAAACGATTTTTCTTGCATTTTATACATTGGGAAAAATCTTGAAATATGCCATGGAATGTTCTTGTCTATGCTTGAGATAAATTTAGCTATTTGATTTAGTTCTTTTTCTGAATCATTTTCTCCTGGAATAATTAATGTTGTAATTTCAATCCAGATTCCTTTTTCATGGCTGTATTTTATTGTATTTAAAACTGGCTGGAGCTTTGCTTTGCAATTTTTTAAATAAAACTTATTTGAGAATGATTTTAAATCAATATTCATTGCATCTATGTAATTTGAAATAAAATCTATGCATTCTTTTGTTTCATAGCCATTTGTTACGTATATATTTTTTAGATTTGATTTTTTTGCTAATTTTGCAATGTCTATTGCAAATTCTGTCATGATAACTGGTTCATTATAGGTATATGCTATTGACTTACATTTATTTTTTATTGCTTCTTTTACTATTTGCTCTGGTTGCATATCTTCTCCTGAAATTTCTCTTTCTTGCGAAATTTCATAATTCTGGCAGAAATCACATTTGAAATTACAGCCAATTGTTCCTATAGAATAAATATTAGTTCCTGGAAGAAAATGGTATAATGGCTTTTTTTCAATTGGGTCAATGTGATGTGAAATTACTTTTCCATAAACTAATAAAAATAGCTTATTGTTTATGTTTTTTCTTACTTGACAGATTCCTGTTTTGTTTTCTGGAATTATGCAATAATGAGAACAGGCTAAGCATTTTACATGATTTTTTTCTTTTTTGTATAATATGCATTCTTTCATGTTTTTAATATGCAAAAGAAAGATATAAGCTTTATTAAATTATTTTATTATTTTTTCCATATGAATCTTGTGCTTTATTTTCTTAACATAATAGTATCCTAATTTTTTATAAAAATAAAAAGCTGGATTATTATCCCATACCTGCAATATTATTTTTTTAGCTCCTAAAGTTTCAAAATACTTCATCAAATATTTCCCAATGCCTTTTCCTTGATATCTTGGAGAAATTAAAATTTTTACAATTTCCAAATTATTTCTGTTCTTTTCAATCTGAAATAATCCTATTCTTATTTTACTTTTAATCAAAATAAGCGTATTTTTGTAGCTTTCATAAAAATCTTTTCTAAACTTTTCAGTACTTGGCTTAAAATATTTTGACATAAAAGGAAATAATGTCTCTCTGGTTAATTTCAATGCAAAATTGAGATCGGATTTAGAGCATTTTCTTGTTTTGATTCTAATTCCATTTATATCAAAAATCATATTAATTTGAATGTACTTAGATATATAAACTTTTATGTATTTGTTGTTTAAACCAAACAAATAAAAACCTGGAAGTATTTTGCTTTTTATGAAACAACATGGATGGTATCCTGCAAATATAGATAAATTAGATGATGTAATGCTTGAGGTTATTCATAGAAAGAAGAAAAATATAAATGGGGTAATTGTTCCTCATGCTGGTTATTTTTTTTCAGGTGAAATTGCTGGAAAAGCTTATTCCTTTTTAGAGGGAGAGAAAGCAATAATATTTGGACCTACTCATTATGTTGGGTTTAAAGGACTGGCTTCTTTGCATTCTATTAAAACACCTTATGGTGAAATTAAGATAAAGAGAAATGACATGGAGAAACTAGAATATGAACATTCTATTGAAAACCAGGTTCCTTTTTTGCAAAAACTTGGTTTTAATGAAGTTTTTCCAATTGTTGTTGGTGAGATTACAGATGAAGAAGCTAAGAATATTGCTAAAAATATTTCTAAAGAAGAAGGGAAGTTTGTTTTTTCAACTGACTTGAGTCATTTTTTATCTTATGAAAAAGCTGTTGAAGAAGACAAGAAAACTATTGAAATAATTCAGAATTTGGATTTTTCTAAGATAAATGAGATAAATGCTTGTGGGAAATATCCTTTAATGATTTTAATGCATTTATGCAAATTTAAGAACTGGAAGCCTGAGTTAGTTGAGTATAAAAATTCAGGAGACATTACTGGAAAGAAAGATTCTGTTGTTGGATATGCTAGTTTCTGGTTTTAAATATTTCATTGGCTTTTTCTAATTCTTCCTTAGAGCCGATGTCCATCCATAAGTCAGTGAAGATTTTTCCATAGACAATGCTGTCTTTATGGAGAAATTCAATCAAATTGCCCATGTTGTCATAATTTTCAAAATCATGATGCTTTATTTTTTCAAGGTCTTGCTTTGTTAACATGTAAAAAGAAGTTGCAACAATATTGGAGCGAGGTATTCTTGGTTTTTCTTCAAAGAATGTTATTCTATTTTTATCATCTAATAAAACATTTGAATATTTTTTAATTAATTCTTTATCTTCTATGTTAATTAAAGCAACTGAACTCCTGTTTGTTTCTTTTGTTAAATTGTATAATTCTTCTAAGTTGAAATCAAATAAATTATCACATGCTAAAACTAATAATTCTTCTGTATTTATTCTGTTTAATGTATTTTTTAGGTCTCTTACTGCACCTAGTTTTTCTTTGTCTAAGTTAACTTTATTATTGAAAAGCTTTATTTTTGGATTGCTATATATTTTAGCCCATTCCTGAAATTGAGTGTAAAACTTGTTATTGCTTAAAAGGTATATATTTTCTGGATTTAATGTTAATAATTTTTCAATTGTATGCTCTAATATTGGCTTGTTATTGACTTCTATTAATGCTTTTGGCTGATTAATTGTTAAGGGGTATAGTCTAGTGCCAAAACCAGCTGCTAATATTAAAATATCCATATAGTTTTCTTTTTGTTTGATTTTATATAGTTTTTCAATATTCCTTAATTAGTTCAAATTTGGGCTAATAAAAAGATTTTTAAAGCATATATTTGGATAATAAAACATGACAGAATTAAAATTAGTAATAAATGATGTAAAAAATGGAAAAAGCTATAGCAAGGCTTTAAGTGAGACTGAGAGTGAAAATCTTGTTAATTTGAAGATGAAAGACAAGGTTAAGGGAGAGCATTTTGGTTTTCATGGTTATGAATTTGAGATAACAGGCGGTACTGATAAAGCTGGATTTCCAATGAGATATGATTTAGAAGGAAATACCAGGAAAAAAGCATTATTATCTAAAGGTCCTTGTGTTAAAATAAAAGAAAGAGGAATGAGATTAAGAAAAACAATAAGAGGAAATACTATTGCTAATGATACTTCCCAGGTTAATTTAAAAGTTTTAACTTATGGTAAAGATTCTGTAGCTAAATTACTTGGAAAAGAAGAAGAGCTTTCTTCAAAAGAAACCTCGGAAAGAACGGAAAAAAAAGAGAAGAAAGAATAAGCTTAATTAATTTTCTTAATTGTTTATTTAATGGGAAGGATTGAGTCAGAGAAAAAGGAATTGGATGTAAAGTTAGATTTATTAAATTTAAGTTTAAGTAGACCGGTAGTTGGTCTTGTTTATTTTTTTGTTGGTTCAGATCAAGGCATACCTAGTCTAATTGAAGATTTAAATAAGAGGGCAAGAAAATGTGCAAAAATTGGACCATATCAAATAAATCCCATAACTGAAGTGAAATTAGAAATTGATAGTCCTGAAGTAGATATAACTTATGTCAATTTTTATTTAGATTTTATTAATCAAATCAAGGCTAGACATCAGCAGGGTTCAATTGTAGTATCAAATATGGAAGATTATCTTTTTAGCAGAGGCTTAAAGGTTTTTCCTGAATTAGACCCAACAAAAGACAGGGAAAGAATGGTTTATGATATTAGCAGAGTAATATTTAATGCATATCGCGAAAAAATTAGTGAAATGCTTACTAAACCAATTGGTTTAATTTTTACGCGCAACAGCGGAGCATATGATTTTTTATTACATGGAGAGAATGATTCTGGTTTTAGTACAAGGTTAAGAGTTGCTTTTTTTGAAGATGTTTATTAAAACAGGTTATTTCATAAAATAATAAAAAAGAAGAAAAATAAAATTAAAAAAGAAAATTAAATTAAACTATCTACTTCTACTTCATTGTCTGAAACAACATCTAAGTCATTGACATCTTCTAAAGAAGTTGGCTCTGTTGAACCTGAAGTATCTGAAGTTGTTGTGTCTGTTGTTGCTTCTTTATTACTACATGCTGTAAATAAAAGCAATGAAGCGACTAATAAAATAAAGATTATTTTTTTCATTGTGCATTGCCTCCTCTATTTAATTTGTTTTCTTTAAATGCTCTTACTTTATCCTGAATATTGTCTTTATTGACATCTTTAAGCTCTGTAGCCATTTGTCTTACTTGCTCTCTAGTCATATTTTGCTTTATTCCTTGAGTATAAACACGAGCCTGTCTTGCTAGTTCTCTTGCTGATTTTTGGTCTTCTCTGTAATTTCTTAATCTTTCTTTCCATTCTGATTTTAATGCTTCTATATCTTCTCTAGATACATTAGTTGCGTTATTATGGAGATATTGCTGTCTTATTTGATGCAATGCAATCATTCTTTCTTTTAACATTAATAATTTTTCATTATCTTGCCTGAATTTTATTGCATCGTTTTTTATTACTCTTAATGCTCTTGCATACTGCATTCTATTGTGTAATCTTGCTAGTTTAGAAATATTGTCATCTTGTAATTTCTTAACTTCTTCATTGGCTTCTGCTCTCATTGCTTCTTTTTCACTTTCAGAAGATAAGGAAGAGGCTTTTAATTTAAACTCTCTGATGTAGCCTTTTAACAAAGCTAATTTTTCATCAAAACCTGCTTTTGTCATTGTTTTTGGGTCTATTGAAGCATCTAAGTCTTTAATTTTTTGCTGGATAGCTACTAATTCTGTTGTAGAAACATTCTTTCTTTCCAAATGTTTTAAAATTACTTCAGAAGTCTTTAATGTTACTTTTATTCTGTGCTTTAACTGCCTGTTAAGAATATATTGTCTTGGACCAATTGTTTTTTCAACTTCATTATATTCTGTTAAAACTTCTTCAGGCATGCTTAATTCAGTTGCTACCTGTTCTTCTGTTACAGAAGATTCTGTTTCTAATTCTGTTAAAACACTAGTTTCCTGAGCATCTGTTGAAGAATCATATTGGGCTATTGTTGTATCTATTTCATCTGCTTTTACAAATACTGCTAAGAGAAACACTGCTAAAATTATAAATAATATTTTTTTCATTATATCACCACCATTTAAGATTTAATATGTTGTTTTTTAAAAAGGTTGCTAAGTTAAATAGTTAGTATAAAATATATATTAAAAGGTAGGGTTACAGGACAAACCCCCTCGCGGAATTTATAAGGAAAAATAGAATGTAATAGTATATGAATTTAATAATTAATCTTAATGAAATTTTAGGTGGTAAATTTAGATTTTATCTGAAAGAGGAGTATAGAATTTCTATTTTTAATCAACTTAAAACAAAATTTAAGGATTGGAGAGTTATTGCAGGAATACTCAATTTAAATCCTAGACATTTATTTGGATTAAGAAGGGGATGGGAGTATAGGGAAGGTAAAAAGAAATTATTTTACTTGAGTTCAGAGATATTAACAAAAATCTTAGAACTTGCTAGAATAGAGCCTGAAGAGGCCCAAAAAAATATTGAGATTATCAAAACAGGACAATCTGGAAATAGAGAACCTGTTCAGTTGCCATTTAAAGTAAATTTGGATAATGAAAGCTTATTTAGTATAAAGAGAGCATTGGGTGAATATATTTTTATTAAATATTTTAAAAGCATAATAAATTTAAATAACTTAGATAAAAAATTAATTATTGAAAATGATTATGTTGTTCTTAAAATTGAAAGTGATTTAAAAAAAGAGTTTCCTAAAAAAATAGTATTTGATGAAATTTTTGCTAAAGAATTTGGAAAGTGGATTGGTGATAGATGTGGTGGAGATAGAAGAGTAGAAGTTTCAAATAAAGAGTATAAGTTTATTGAAGATTTTAAAAATTTCTTAGAAAAAAGACTAAATCAAAAAGATGTAAAAATAATATTAACTCATAAACCAGGGATTATTCTTCCTGAAAACTTAAAAAATAAAGCTAATAAAATAGAATGTTGTAAAACACAATATGGTGATTATTCTTATAGGGTTGGTTTACCTCAAAGAGAACTTAGACAATTAGTTTTTGGATTTTTTGAAGATAATTTATTTAATATTTTGTATAACTCAAAAAGTTCTGTTAGGTATGCGTTTTATGCTGGTTTATTTGAAGCAGAAGGATCGGTTATTAAAAATTCAAATAATCTTGCTATATCTTATGGATTTAATTTAAATAAAACAAAAACCAATGATAAAATACTTAATCTTGTCAAGAAAGTTGTAAATCTTTGTTATTTATTAGAACTTGATGGTTTCAGACCAAGAATTTCAAGAAAAATTAGTAAAAAATCAAACACATTAAAATATGATATAATCTTATTAAATTCTCATAAAAATAGAGAACAAGAGGTTAGATTTATAAAAAGGACTATTTATTCATTCTTAACGCATCCTAATAAGATTAAAAGTATAAATGAGTTGGAGGAAAGATTGCCAAGAAAAAAAATAGTTAAAGAAAATGTAAAAGAAGCCTTTTTAGAAAAGCCTTTAGTGAAAACAGAAGAGAGAAAAAGCTTACAGCCTGAAGTTAACATTGGTCTCGTTGGACATTATTGAACGTAAGTTCAAAAGCCAAAGACGTAGACCATGGAAAGACTACACTGACTAAAGCTTTAAGTGGTAAATGGACAGATACTCACTCTGAAGAATTAAAGAGAGGTATTACTATTCGTTTAGGCTATGCTGATGCTTCTTTTTACAAAACAAAAGAAGGAAAATATACTACTGATGCTAATGGAAATACTTTATTGAGAAAAGTTTCATTTATTGATGCACCTGGCCATGAAAGTTTAATGGCAACAATGCTTTCTGGTGCTGCTATTATTGATGGAGCGCTACTTTTAGTTGCTGCTAATGAAAAATGCCCCCAGCCACAAACAAGAGAACATTTAATGGCTTTAGAGATTATTGGGGTTAAACATATTATTATTGTTCAAAATAAGATTGATTTAGTTTCTAGTGAAGAAGCTATGCAAAATTATAAGGATATTAAAAATTTTGTAAAAGGAACTATTGCTGAGAATGCACCTATTGTTCCTATAAGTGCACAACATAATGTAAATATAGATTCATTAATTGAAGCTATTGAAGCTACTATTAAAACACCTAAAAGAGATGATACTAAAGAAGCTTTATTTTTTGTAGCCAGAAGTTTTGATATTAATAAACCTGGAAGTGAGATTGAAATTTTAAATGGCGGTGTATTAGGCGGAAGTTTGAAACAGGGAATTTTGAAGAAAGGCGAGGAAATTGAGATTAGACCTGGATTCAGGAGAGAGAAGGAAAATAAAGTTATTTGTGAACCATTAATTACTAAAATTGTTTCTATTATGTCAGGTGGGGAGTTATTGGATGAGTTAAGACCAGGTGGAAGTGCTGCATTATTAACTTCTTTAGATCCTTCTTATGTTAAATCAGATACATTAATTGGAAATGTTTCTGGGAAAAAAGGAAAAGTACCTGAAATTTATGATAAATTAAGATTAGAAATTAAATTATTAGAAAGAGTTGTTGGAAGCAAAGAAGATTTGAAAGTAGACCCAATAAGAAAAGGAGAAATTTTAATGTTAAATGTTAATTCTGCTGCTACTGTTGGTTTTGTTGAAGAGATTAAAAAAAATGTAGCTGAGATTAGATTAAAATTAGCTGTTTGCGCTAATAAAACAGACAGGTTTACTGTTTCTAGAAATCTTGGAAGCAGGTGGAGATTAATTGGTTTTGGAAAGATGGTTTAGTAAAAGTTATATATCTTATATTTTTAGATTTCTTATGGAAAAGATAATTAAGTTAAATAAAAAACATGTGGAAGAACTTGGCTTGATTGATTATGAATCAGAACATCAGGGAGATAGAGAAAGAAATGTTACTAAAGATTCTATGAAAAAAGAGATTATTGGGAGATTTCATAAAAAACAAGAAGTTTTCTTTGGGTATAAAAAAGATAATGAATTAATTGGCTATGTTACATTAAAACCATTTTTTCCAGGTTATCATCATTGTGAGGTGTATTGGCTGGCTGTTAAGAAAAGATTCCAAGGTCAAGGTGTAGGAAGAAAGTTAATGGAATTTATAGAAAAATATGCCAAGAAAAAAGGTTTTAGAAAAGTTTGCCTTTACACTGGAAAAGACATGATTAAAACTCGTGGATTCTATGAAAAAATTGGTTATAATTTAATTAATGAGTTTCCAGGATATTATGGTTTTTTGACAGGAAATACCACTGCTGTTTTATATACTAAAGAAATTTGATTTAAACTTATAATCTTTGCAAATATTCTTATCTTAAATTAATTCTAATTCTACGTCTTGTAAAAGCAAGCTTTTCCATTCTTCCAAAAGCTCTGGTGCAATATACTCTCTTGGGAGAGTTTTAAGATAATTTTCAAATCTTGGAATAGTTATCCAGCTGTCATCAGCGATTGTTCCTAAAATAGAATCATATGAATTTTTATCATCTGGATTATTTTGATTATAATTTGAATTATCTCCATATTTTCTTTTCATTTCTGAAATCATATAAGATAATTGAACCTGAACTTTTTGTTCTATGCCTATAGAAATCTGAAATTTATCTGTTAGTTCTGTACTATTAGAGGTATTAATTTCTATTGGTGCTGGAGTGTATTCTGTAGTAATGCTTGGATTTATAATGTATAGTGAAGCAATTCCAACTAAAGAAATTAGAGCTGAATAAGATACTCTTCTTATTGTATTCCTTGTAATTTTCATTTTAATTTCCTCTATTTAATGCTGTTAGTTCATCATTAACCTGGTGCCATTCTTGTGCTACATTATTTTTTTGCTCATAAAATCTAACAGTCTTGTATGCATCATCTACTCCTAAATAAGTAAATAGTAGTGCAGTAAGTCCATTAAACAAACTAAATAGTGGTTTTTCATGTGCATAAGCTATGGTTACAAGAGAATTTGTGACAACAAGAACTGCTTCTATTGAAGTTCTGGTTAAATAATAATAGTATGAATTCTCTGCTTTATCGTATATTCTCCCCAAATCTTCCAATCTTTCTTTTAGTTTTGTTGCATTATTTTGTCTCATTTTATTCTCCTAATTTCTTTGAAAGATTTACTCCAATTGCTCTTATCATGTAATAACTATAACTTCCACCACTAACTTTACTTGGATTTTCTGTTACACTAACAACATAATCAAAATTTGCTGCTATTTTATTAAATTCTCTAATTGCATCTTCATATTCACATAAATGCCATCTAATTCCTTTTTTTGTTTGTTCTGGGTAATGACTTACTGTAAATGGCGTGATTTGGCAGAAATCACCTAAATCCAATTTTCTTCCAAGAATTCTAGCTAAACCTTCAGGAGTTATGCTCTTAGCTAAAATCTTATCTCTCTGCTCGGCGATTTCTCTAAACCTTTCTTGTCTTTTTCCATCTTCATCTAAATAAGATCCTTCTGTAGAATATAAATCTAAAAAATTTGCTTCTAATTCATCAATAGATCTTCTATCTCTGGTAGGTAGCATTTCTACTAAATTATATCCTGCATGTTGAATAATTCCGTATGAAGAATTTTCTTGATAAGATGTTCCGCATCCAATTGCTCCAACAGATAATGTTAAAGCAACTAAAGCAGTTCTTCCTATTGCTCCTAAAGTGTGTTTTGTTCTCATTTTAGAATCCTGTTCCTCCTCTAACATTTTCTCCGCCTGTTTTAATGTAATCTTCAATTACTGCAACTGCCTGAATATATGCTGCAGAATAATTTGAATCAGGAAATAATCCTCTTTGGTCTAGTTCGTTATATAATTTTTGAGTATCAAGTTCTCCATCTGTTAAAAGATGTGTAAGTATGGCTGCTTTGTATCTGTTTGATGCACTATACACTGGATTTAGTCTTAGTTCTGGTGCCTGAAAAGCCATGTCAAATCTTTCATCTCTTATTCTTCTCATATATTCAAGTGCTTTTTTTTCTAGCCTTGATACAACGGGATTTTCTACTTCACCTAAACCTCTTGGCAAAGTTAAATTTTGTATTTGTGGTCTCATTTTATTGTTCTCCTTCGGGTAATTCTATTCTTACAAATTCGTCTACAGAAGTTGGCGCATTTGGAGATGAAGTTCCATTATTATCGGCCCTGTAAATTTCTACATATCTCCTGCTTCCAAATAATCCATCGGGAATTTTCCAAAAAGTAATCTGCCATTTTACATTTCCTAAATCTAATGAAGAATCAGGGCAAAATTCATTAGCTGCAAAAAGTCTTGTACCCTCGGGTCTATGCAAAGTCACATCTGCTTCAACATGCTCAACACTACCTTCCCCCTGCAAAAATAAATAACCCTCTTCTGGATTTCTCCGGTAGTTCATCTGAAATGCAGAATATCTTGCTTCTAATGAAGAAGGTGCTGATGCTGCTAACCTATTTTGTGTATAGTTGTTAATTGCTAAAGCTCCAGCAGAAATAGCTAAACCTGTTAATGCTCCTACCCCCAATAATTTTAAGTCTCGACTTCTATCCCTAATTTTTTCCTTTAATGATTCAAACATTCTTCTTTTAGGGATTTTCATACTCATACTATGTTCAATTTCTTCAAGACTGCAAAATTTTTTTTTCATTTTATTGTTCTCCTAATATACCATCAATATCTATGTCTAAAGATTCTGTTAACTCATAATTACCTGAAGTGTCTGTACGAAAAATTTGTAATGCTCTTCCAGAATGATTATTTTCAGTATAATGTACAGCCCATTCTATATTTGTAAGCCCTGTAGAATTGCTTGGTGTGATAAAAGCAAGATTTTCTTTTTCTGATAAAAAGGTTATAGGCTCTCTATTTCTAAGTAAAGGTATGCTTTGCAAATCTGTAGTTATAGAATCTAAAAGTACAACTTTTAAACTATCTGACTTTTTAGTAACTCTATAGGTTGTTGGTATTTCCATAGGCATTTCTGGCAGATTTGAATAGGGTTGTGGTCCAATTCCTCCTGCTAAATAGGATGCTCCTGCAATTGCCAATGC